>JABDPU010000152.1 GCA_013042625.1 Flavobacteriaceae bacterium
AGAAAGCAGGATTAAGACAGTAAACCATTCATTCGAAATTATCGTTCTGAGCATGTTGCTAAATTAGGAAGAATTATCTTCAATCAGAATGCTGTAAAAAACTTACTTTTGCAGAAATATTTTGGCATGCATGAAGCCATAGTCGTCATACCAACCTTCAACGAAATTGAAAACATTGAACCCATCATCAGGGCTGTATTTTCTTTGGAAAATAAATTTGATATTCTTGTAGTTGACGATAATTCTCCCGATGGCACTGCATCAAAGGTCAGGGAATTACAAAGTATTTATTCTGACCGTTTACACCTTGAAGTCAGAAATGAGAAATCAGGTCTTGGCACGGCATATATTCATGGTTTTAAATGGTGCCTGGAGAGAAATTATAACTACATTTTTGAAATGGATGCCGATTTCTCCCATAACCCAAAGGATTTAAATCGTCTTTTTCTGAAATGTCAGCAGCCTGAAATTGATATGGTTATCGGATCCCGATATGTAAAGGGAGTGAATGTGGTAAACTGGCCGCTAAGCCGTGTATTGCTTTCCTATCTTGCATCCATATATGTCAGGGTAATTACCGGGATGCGGATTTATGATACTACAGCTGGCTTCGTTTGCTATAGGAGAGAAGTCCTGGAAGCTATCGATCTTGATGAAATCAAGTTTATAGGTTATGCTTTTCAGATCGAAATGAAGTTTAAGGCCTATTTGAAAAAATTCAAAATTGTTGAAATCCCAATCGTTTTTACCGATAGGGTAAGAGGTGAGTCAAAACTCAGTGGAAATATAATCTATGAAGCGGTATTTGGTGTGATAAAAATGCGTTTAAAAAGCTTATTTGGGAGGGAATAAATGGAAAACAAGCAACTACTATTAAAGAATGCGATGATGGTCAACGAAGGGAAGATTCGTGAGGCCGACATTCTGATCGAAGGTGAATTAATCAGTCAAATTTCAGAATCTATAAGTCCGAAGACGGCAGATGTTCAGGTTATTGATCTGGAAGGAAGGCTTCTGATACCGGGAGCAATTGATGATCAGGTTCATTTCAGGGAACCAGGACTGACTCATAAGGCAGATATTGAAACCGAGTCGAAGGCAGCTATTGCAGGAGGGATTACCTCCTTTATGGAAATGCCGAATACAAATCCGCAGACTACAACCATTGAAGCCCTTAATGATAAATATAAGCGTGCGGAGCGAACCTCATATGCTAATTATTCCTTCATGTTCGGAGGGACAAATGATAATCTGGAAGAAATATTAAAACTCAATACAAAAGAAGTTCCTGCATTGAAGCTTTTCCTGGGGTCATCAACGGGAAATATGCTGGTCGATGATCCTTCAGTTATCGAATCGATCTTTTCTAACACCAACCTGGTGATCTGCTGTCATTGTGAGGATGAAGCAACTATCAGGGCCAATACGCAAGATTATCTGAATCAATATGGCGAAGATATCCCTGTAAAGTATCATCCGGAAATCCGAAGTGAAGAGGCCTGTTACCTCTCATCTTCTATGGCCATTGAATTGGCTAAAAAAACCGGGGCCAGGCTTCACGTTTTTCATCTGTCTACCGGAAAAGAAACCGCCTTATTTGACAATAGTATTCCCTTAAAGGATAAAAAGATCACTGCTGAAGTCTGTATACATCACTTATGGTTCAGTGATTCTGATTATGAGAAAAAAGGAACACATATAAAATGGAATCCCGCGATAAAAACTGAGAAAGACAGGAAAATGCTATGGGAGGCCTTACTCGATGACAGGCTGGATGTTCTTGCAACAGATCATGCCCCTCATACTTTGGAGGAGAAAAACAACGTTTATACTAAGGCTCCTTCCGGTGGTCCATTGGTACAACATGCCCTTGTGGCGCTTTTAGAGGCTTATCATAAAGGTAAGATCAGCCTGGAGAAGATCGTTGAGAAAATGTGTCATAATCCGGCCATTTTATTTGATGTTGAGAAACGCGGTTTTATAAGGGAAGGGTATTATGCCGACCTGGTAGCCATCGATCTCAATAATCCGTGGACTGTGAACAAAGAGAATGTGCTATACAAGTGTGGATGGTCACCTTTCGAAGGAACGACCTTTAAGTCAAGGATATCTCATACTTTTTTGAATGGAACATTGGTATATTACAATTCTGAATTAACAGGTAAAAAAGCGGCTAAAAGGCTGACTTTTGATAGATGAGAAAAATTATAACAGCAGTTTTGATATCCCTTTTAGTTCTTCATTGCAAGAACAACCGGATTGACATGCCCGAGAAACCGGATAACCTGATATCTGAAGAGAAGATGGTAGAGGTCCTATTTGATATGACTGTAATCAGTGCTGCAAAAGGTCTTAACAGAAGGGTAATGGAAGATAAAGGCATTGAACCTGAGGCCTTTGTTTATGAAAAGCACCAGATCGATTCCGTTCAATTTTCCGAAAGTAACCGGTATTATTCATATGATGTGAAAACCTATGAACTGATTTATGCCAGGGTTAAGGAAAAACTTCAGGCTCAAAAGGAATTGTTTAATAAAGATTTGAAAGCCAAGGCAACAAAGGCTGATTCGATAAGTAAAACCAACAGGGTAAGAAGGGATTCCCTTATAAGGTTAAAGACTCCTGAAATCAATCCTGATCTTCAATAAAGTATTTGGCGGTTTCCGCTATGGCAGATTGTATCGGACTGTACTGAAAGTTAAGTCGATCAGTTAATTTCGAATTATCATAGTGGCTGTCACGACTTAATGCTTTTGCTGTTCGTTTCGTCAGGCGGCGACGTTTCCCCAGAATTTTTGCCCTGATCCAGTCATATCGCCATCCCAGTTGTAACATAAGTTTTGACGCTTCTTTTACAGGAGGCTTTACATTGAGCTCTTTGGCAACCAGATCGATAAAGGATTTCGATGTCATATTGTCGCTTACCTGTATAAAACGCTCATTGGAAATGTCGCTTTCCATTAAGTTAATCATTGGCGTGATGACATCATGTATGCTGACATAGCCATTTACAGATTCCACATAGTATTTCATTCCTCGTGAAATCCTATTGAACAGGGCACCGCTGCTCGACCTCCAGAATCCAGGGCCAACAATAATTCCCGGATTAACAATAATAGCCTTTAAGCCTTCCTGTACGCCTCGCCAAACCTCCATTTCAGCTCCATATTTCGTAATGGCATAAACGTGATGATCACCATCTGGATTCCAGGGTGATTCTTCGGTAATCGGTTGATTCAAATCTTTTCCGCCAAGAGCTGCTACCGAACTGACATATGCCATCTTCTCAATGTTGTTTTCAAGACTCAGATTAATAATATTGGCCGTTCCTTCTATATTGCTTTTCCTGAGCTGATGATAATCTGCAGGATCGAAAGAGACCATTGCGGCACAGTGATAAACATGAGTGATATCATTGAACGCATCAGATAAGGTTTGCAGATCATTCAGATTTGAGTTGATCCATTCAATTTTATCAAACTGTTCATTCGGACTATCGGTGTAATAAGAAAAGACATGTTTAACCTTATCAATCTTCTTTTCGTTTCGATAAATCGCCCGTATTTTCTGATGTTTTTTGGAGAGTTTAAAAAGCAAATGACTACCTACTAAACCAGTTCCGCCAGTGACTAAAATCATGAAGCTAAATTACCAATTTTTATTTTGCTGCATGGCCTAATGAATTATCTTTGCTATCAAAATTTCGAGTATGCAGAATTTTATCGAAGAGCTGGAATGGAGAGGTATGATCCATGATAAGATGCCAGGAGTTGAGGATCATCTTGCGGAGTCCATGCGAGTCGCTTATATTGGATTTGATCCCACTTCAGATTCTCTTCATATAGGAAATCTGGTACCGATTATGTTATTGGCGTTTTATCAGCGTTGCGGTCATAAACCCATTGCGCTAGTAGGAGGAGCTACTGGAATGATTGGCGATCCTTCAGGTAAGTCGGCAGAGCGAAATTTACTTGACGAAAAAACGCTAAGGCATAACCAGGAATGTATTAGAAAACAACTGGCTCACTTCCTGGATTTTGATATGGATACGGCCAATGTTGCAGAAATGGTCAACAATTATGACTGGATGAAGGACTTTTCATTCCTTGATTTTATCAGGGATGTTGGAAAGCACATCACCGTAAATTATATGATGGCCAAAGACTCAGTGAAGAACAGGATCTCTGATGATGCTTCAGAAGGAATGAGTTTTACCGAATTCACCTATCAGTTAGTTCAGGGTTATGATTTCCTGCACTTGTTTAGGAGCCATGATTGCAGCATTCAAATGGGAGGTAGTGACCAATGGGGCAATATTACCACTGGTACTGAACTTATCAGGCGTATTGGAAACGGTAAGGGCTTTGCCATTACTTGTCCGCTTATAACCAAATCTGACGGGTCGAAATTTGGTAAGTCGGAAGGTGGGAATGTCTGGTTGGATGCCAAACGAACATCACCGTATAAATTTTACCAGTACTGGCTGAACTCGAGTGATGAGGATGCCGAAAACTATATTCGGATTTTTACATTCCTGGAAAGAGAGGAGATTGATAAATTGATTCAGGATCACAAGGAAGCACCTCATCAAAGAGGCCTTCAGCGTAGATTGGCCCAGGAGATCACCACTATGGTTCATTCGAAGGAGGATTGTAATAATGCCGAAAAAGCGTCAAACATCTTATTCAGCAAGTCTTTTAAAGACGACCTGGAAACCCTGGATGAACAAACCTTTAACGATGTGTTTGAAGGCGTTCCCCAGGCGGATATTTCCCGTGAAAGGATTAATCAGGGGCTGGATATGATTGCAGCCTTATCGGCCGAGACCAATTTCCTGAATTCCAATGGAGAAGCCAGGCGCGCTTTGAAGGAAAACTCAATTTCTGTAAATAAGGCCAAAGTCAATGAGTCTTATACCATTGAGAATAAAGACCTGATCAACAATACATACGTGGTGCTAAACCGCGGTAAGAGGCAAACATTTTTAATAAAGGTCAATTAAAAATAAATCCCAGCCGCATTTAGAAGATGGCAACCGGGATTTATAAACTAACCAACCTAACTTTTCTTTTTGATAACAACTTGTTTTCAAAAGATTGGTCGGTTATTTATCCAATTCCTTTCAAAGTGTCATAAGGTTACAGCCCCGAATATCGGAATGATCAAATCGTCCTAAAACTTCGAAAGATCCATCTGGGTATATTTTCCCAAGGTCTTGTGTGGCGATGAATGCGCAGGAATGTAGGTTAGCAAGATCGATGATGTTAATTCCGCCGGATGATCCCGCAGGTAAAATGTAAAATGGATCTTCTGAATCCCGGGTAAGGACCTTCATCCATGGTGGGGTTTGAAATCGTCCTTTTCCTTTTGAGTAGGCCTGGGAAAGCAGTTCGGTCATACCATATTCGCTGTGGATATTTTCAACGTCAAACCCTGATTTTAAGATCTTGTGGAGGTCTTCTCGAATGAGTTCCTGTCGCCTGCCTTTCATGCCTCCTGTTTCCATGATGATGGTATTCTTCAAATTAAATTGATGTTTCTCCACCAGGTCGAGCAAGGCGAAACTCACCCCTAGGAGTAAGACTCTTTTCCCGTTTTTATCAAGTTCGTTCAAAACGGTTGCCAATTTATCAATATCATTCAGGAAAAACCCACTTTCTGCATGTGTTGATAAAGAGATCATATGGTCGACCATATAGACCAGGGAAGAACCTTGCCGTTCCAGGTAGGAGGGCAGCAAAGCCAGGATAGCAAAATCATTTATCGGCCCATAAAAGTGTTTGAAACCATTTACAAAACTCTTTTTGTACAATTCCAGGTCAGTCACATAGTGCGTACTTCGTTCTTGTCCGGAAGTACCACTGCTCTTGAACTCAACTTCAATCGTTTCCTTTGAACTCAAAACCATATGGGTTTTAAAAAACTGAATAGGGAGAAAGGGAATCTTATCTATTGAACGAATTTCACTGGGATGAACATAGAGCAAATCGCAAAATGAACGATAGACCGGATTATGCTCATGTTGAAAACGAAATACCTCAAGAGCTATTTGTGCAAAATGTTCTTCGGAATCAATCTGAGAGATTCTGGTCCAGTGGTCCATGCTACAAAATTAAAAAAGAAAAGCACTGCAATGGCAGTGCTTTTCAAAATGATATAGTAATTGAATGGTTATTTAACCACTAGTTTTTTAGTCGTTGATGCAGACCCTTGAGAGATCTTAACTAAATACATTCCGCTTTGAAGCGATTGGATGTTAATATTTTGATCATCTAAATTTGTCTGGATCAGTCTTTTTCCAAGAAGATCAAATATTTCAACTTGAGCATCAATTCCCGGACTGCCAATGATCTGAAGTTGTCCAGAATTATTCGGATTTGGGAATAATTTGAAACTAGAAACATCAAATGACTCCAAAGACAGGGTTTCAGAATAGGTGCCAATAGGAAATGGTGAAGTTGAATCGCCATTACCCGGAATTCCATCAAGGGTTCCTACTCCACTGAACATCCAGTTAGCCAAAGCAAATGTTAAACCATCAGGTCCGGTGGCATCATTTCTATAAGCCCATCCATCGGTATATTCCCATTCCGGACATGGTGATGAGGTAGCGTTAGGATCACAATCAATATCACCAAAAATATCTATGACCTGGCCATTTTCAAATAATTCGATAGCATCATCTCCGTTGATAAACATTGCGCCGGATTCATAATCTGGAGCAAATCCGAAGAAAGTTGTGAAATCAGCAACTTGTCCAGTCCCAACGATATAGATAAACTGCCCTGCAGTTGCAGAAGCTACAGGAAATGTGAATTCCTCTCCGTCAGTTCCGCCCCCATTGTTCGCACTACCTACGCCGAAAACACTTAAATCAGCAATATTTTGAGTTGCATATAATTCTACACCTTTTGGAGCTGAACCATCTTGTACATCAAATACACCAGTAATAATAATGGCATTGGTAGGAGGATTCACAACATCACCCGATACTGCAACAGTTAATGGTGTTGCTCCTGTACTGGTTACATCAACGTCTCCGGAATAACTATTTACACTAAGAGATTCTACCAATCTTATATAAATTGGAGTTGTTCCAATGGTTCCCGTTCCGCCATCACTTAAATTTATCGAAGATCCGAAGGTTCCACCGGATGTTTCAGAAATTTCAAAATTAGCAGGTGCTGAAACAACGATATCTGCTGTCAAGTTGATCCCTTCAACCGTGAACGTGCCTTCATTTGAGGGACCCGAACCAACAACATAGTTCAAGCCACCAACGGGCCCTCCAGTAGTTTGTAAAGTCGGTCCTGAAGGCGGTGTGTAAATTGGATTAATTGAACCAAATGTGGTCCCTAAAAGAGGATCTGTATCGAAATTACCAGAAGATAGAATGCTTCCGGACAAATCATAAATTGTGCTGTCAGCCTGACCAATTGCATACCAATCATCTGATGAGCCATCTCTGAATGCTAATTGAGGTTCACTCCCAAGAAAAGCAAAGTCAGTACCACCAAGTTGAGTACCGTACATCGTTGTCGCGTCTCCGGAACTATCGGGAGAGCCAATTGCGTCCAGAATTGTTCCAAAAGCACTCAGGTCATCTGGCACACCATCGTTATTTGTATCTATATCAGTGGATCCGGCAGCTCCTGTAAAATTATCGGTTAGAACGACTGTGAATGAAGGATTTTCAAGATCAGGAACACTAACCACAAGCAAGCCATTCCCATCAAAAGTGCCTGATACAGCTGCTGCTCTGTCTACTAGACCATTAATTCCATCATTTTCAATACTAATGATCCAACCTGAAAAGCTGGCACTAGGGGTGCCCTTAAGTTCAAATGAAACATTTGCCGGATCTGTTCCTACCGGATTTGGTTGGAACTCATTAATAATTTGACCAAACGACGGTATGACAAACGCTATCGTAACAAGTAAAACGTAAAATTTCTTCATAATGGATTAAATTAAATTAGTTGATCAAATATAATGAGAATATCGCGTCAATTCTCAAATTGTTAATATTTTACCTAAACTTAAAAATTGGTTTTAATAAACCTATAACAGCAGCATTTTTCACTTAGGAATGTTACCTTAATGTTATGAATAGGCTGAATTACTTCGGTTTCAGTGATTAGTTTTATCTTTAGACTTTTAAGGAATGAATCTGTGTGATGAAAGAAAAAGATGTAAAAATTCTCCTGGTAGATGATGAACCTGATATTTTAGAAATCGTTGGATTTAATCTGTCCAACGAAGGCTATAATGTTATTACTGCAGAAAACGGACTTGAAGGTATAAAGAAGGCGAGAAAGGAGAAGCCAAATCTGATTATCCTTGATGTGATGATGCCAGAGATGGACGGGATTGAAGCTTGTGAGCGAATAAGAGCCATTCCTGATCTTCAAGACTCAATTGTAACCTTTTTAACAGCCCGAGGAGAGGACTATTCGCAGATCGCAGGTTTTGAGGCAGGCGCCGATGATTATATTACCAAACCCATCAAGCCTAAGGTCCTTGTGAGTAAGGTTAAAGCTTTGCTAAGACGTTTGAAATATGAAGATAGCAATGATCAGGTATTGAAAATTGGAAATCTCACCATCGATAGAGAAGCCTACAAAATACTTCTAAAAGGAAAGGAGATCATTCTGCCAAGGAAAGAGTTTGAGTTATTATCACTATTGGCATCCAAACCGGGAAAAGTTTTTAAACGTGAAGAAATTCTGGATAAGGTTTGGGGGAATGAAGTGGTAGTTGGAGGTCGAACCATTGATGTCCATATACGAAAGCTACGTGAAAAAATCGGTAATAATTCTTTTAAAACCGTCAAGGGTGTTGGTTATAAGTTTGTAAGTTAGTTTCTGTGTATTTTAAAAAGTCTTACAATTTTGCAATAAAATCGGCCATTATTGTGAGCCTGACAATGGCTCTGGGCCTTAGTTTATATCTCTATTTCTTTTCTGAACTGAAATTTTACCAACCATTTTTGATATTCCTGATCTCCTTCGGAATTTCCTTTTTCGTTATTCAATTCAGGGTTGAAAACTTTATTTATAAACGAATTAAAAAGATTTACGATGATCTGACCCTCCTGGAATCCAGCACATTTAAAAGGGAGCGAATCACCACCGATATGGCAACTCTCACAGCAGAGATTGACAAATATGCCAAGGACAAGAAACTGGAGATCGAAACTCTAAAAGTGAGAGAAGAATACCGTAAGGAGTTTTTAGGAAATGTCTCCCATGAATTGAAAACACCATTGTTTACTGTACAAGGCTATATTTCCACTTTACTTGATGGCGCCGTTGAGGATGAAAAATTGAGGACTAAATATCTTAAACGGGCCGATAAAGGTGTGGAAAGACTCATTTTTATTATTAAGGACCTGGATATGATCACCAAACTCGAGGTGGGTGATCTGTCCCTGGAAATAGAAACCTTTGACATTGTTGAATTGATTCAGAATGTTTTTGAAATGTTCGAAATGAAAGCTTCAAAGAAGAAGATCTCAATTGATTTCGACATGAGTTATTCCGAGCCTATCATGGTCGTTGGTGATAAAGAACGTATTCAGCAGGTCTTATCAAATTTAATTGTCAATTCAATTAAGTATGGTCGCAAGAAGGGCACTACCGAGGTTAGCATAGAGAACCTGATCAAAAATAAGGTCATCGTCAGAGTTACAGATAATGGTGAAGGCATTGAAGAAGAAAATCTCCCACGACTTTTTGAACGATTCTACAGGGTTGATAAGAGCGGTTCAAGAAAAGAAGGCGGCTCCGGCCTTGGACTGGCTATTGTGAAGCACATCATCGAAGCCCATGATGAAAAGATTTATGTGGAAAGTGAAATTGGGGTAGGTAGTGAATTCTCATTCACTCTTGAAAAGGCCGAATAATGCTTTGTAATTTACCGGGACCATTTCGCTTTTAAACCCGGAATATTTTTCAGCTCTCAACAACTGCTCCATATTAAAATCTGATTGCTTGCAAAATGGGACTATGCCTAAATGGTCTAATCGTTTTGCAAGGTATTCCTGTTCAAATTGTCCGGGTGTAGGTATAAAAAATGCTTTATTGCCGAGTTTGGCCAGGTCCATAATGGTTGAATAGCCCGACCTGGACAAGACCAGTGAACTACTATTAATAGCTGTTTCCAGTTCCTGACCCAACATAAAATTCACCTTTAAAATTTGACCCTCCTGGGAACTGGTCTGCTTCTCTTCAATTCTTCCACAAACCATTAATACCGATCCAGGGTAGGTTTTGAGTTCCATGGTTAATTTGTTCTCCATCTCTGTCCGCTGCGGCTCCGGGCCCGAAATAATGGCGATTAGATCATATTTCCTGGCTTGACGGGTATTATTCAATCGGCTTAGCAGACCGATATGTTTTGTTGGAATTACAAATTGTTCAGGATGACCGAGTTCGCCACTTAAATTTTTTTCTGAATCAATATCGGGAACCCAGCATTCGTCAAACTTCTTAATATAGGCGTTATGCATTTTACTGCTGAGCCATGTGGTTTGCCCGCTCAATACTTTTAGTTGGTGTGTTATGATCACACTCGGAACGGCTTCGTGCCTTACACCAAGCCTGTTATCCGAAATAATACCCTTTATATCATATTCTGAAATCAACGCCGCTGTCTGCTTTTGTTCTTTCGAAATGGCATGAAGAATGGCAGGTGCATTCTTAATCATCTGAAGCCTGAACATATCACCATGCTTTGGATATCGAATATTGTAGGAGGCAAATTCAGCATAATGAAGGGACGGAAATTCTTTCTTTAGTAGTTCAAGGGCAGTGCCGTCACTGGCCAATATGGGGTCATAACCATTTGCCAAAAGTGCATTGATCACCGGGACACATCGTGTGGCGTGTCCCAACCCCCAATTCAATGGTGCGACAAGAATGCGTGGTTTCAATGCCATCAAACAAAGATAACTCTAAAATGTTTCCTTAATTTTACCGAAATCTTATCAAAAAGTGGGCAGTAAAAATAAACTGAAACGATTTAAGGAGAACGAAACCTTTTCTAATGTATACCAGCCTTCCAGGAAGGAACTGTTAGAATCCGATTTCAGTATCAGAGGACACTGGCATAAAAAGGTTTTTGGAAATGGTAATCCACTTGTTCTTGAGCTTGGTTGTGGCAAAGGTGAGTATACAGTTGGACTGGCACGGCGTTATCCTGATAAGAATTTCGTAGGGATAGATATCAAGGGCGCCCGCTTTTGGAGAGGAGCCAAAACAGCTTTGGAAGAAGAGATTCATAATGCGGCTTTCCTGAGGATTCAAATCGAATTGATCGATAAAGCCTTTGCAGAGAATGAAGTGGATGAGATCTGGATAACCTTCCCTGATCCTCAGATCAAGTATAAACGCACCAAGCATCGAATGACCAATTCCGAATTCCTTAAAAAATATAAAACCGTATTAAAAGACGATGGACTCATCCATCTGAAAACCGATTCAGAGTATCTACATGGCTATACCCTTGGATTGCTTCATGGAGCAGGCCATGAAGTGTTATACGCCAATCATGATATCTACAGGAGGGAGGGTTGTCCGGAAGAAGTTACGGCCATTCAGACCTTCTATGAACAATTTTATTTAGAACAGAATAAGCCAATTACGTATATTAGGTTTAGATTAAGCTAAGGGTTTGAACATAACAGTTGTTTTTCTTCTCGGACTAGTCATTGCATTCATCGGTGTAATTCCACCAGGATTGCTTAATATGTCTGCAGCTAAGATCAGTCTGAAGGAAGGCCCTGGTCGTGGTATAATTTTCTCATTGGGTGTTTGTGTTATCGTTTGCCTTCAAACCTTCGTGGCAGCTATATTTGCTCGTTATCTGAGCAATCATCCCAATGTTGTTGATATTCTTCAACGGGTGGCTTTTGTTATTTTTGTTTTAATCACTGTTTATTTTTTACTCCTTGCCAGGAAACAGCCAAAATCTTTAGTTCCAACCCCTATCAAGAGCAAACACAGCAGGTTTTTCCAGGGCATGCTGCTCTCGAGCTTGAACGTTTTCCCGGTGCCTTTTCAGGCGTATATGACTTTAACCATCTCTTCCTTCGGATGGATGACATTTGAGGCAATCAGTATAGGGTCTTATGTAGCAGGTTCAGCCTGTGGTACTTTTGTGATGCTTTATATCTATATCTTCTTTTTCGAAAAAATAAAAGGCAGGGCTTTTACGAGCCAAAAAAACATGAATTATTTCATTGGTACGGTTACAGGACTTGTTGCCGTTTTTACACTAATCAATATAATTAGGGAACTCTGACAATGAAACCGGAAACAGAAAGTTTTTTTGAAAGGGTTTATGAAGTGGTCAGGCAAGTACCATACGGCAGGGTAACCAGTTATGGTGCCATTGCCCGGTATCTTGGGGCAGCAAGAAGTGCGAGGATGGTGGGTTATGCAATGAATGCCTCACACGCAAAGGATGTGCCGGCCCATCGAGTTGTAAATCGAAAAGGACTGCTTACCGGCAAACATCATTTTCACGGAACCAACCTCATGCAACAATTATTAGAAAGTGAAGGGGTGGTTATCGAAGAAAATCAGGTCATTGATTTCGATAAACTGTATTGGGATCCCGCCATGCATTTGAAGTTATAAATTCATCTGATTTTCAAATCGATCAAAACAATGAATCATGCATATCATATAAGCTTTTAGCTGTATATTTGTATTTTAGAACAATTCTAAATTAACAAAAGTGAAGATTAATAAACAGGATATTTTAGAAGCCCTAAAAACCATTTCTTCTCCTGGTGACGGAGGTAATTTGGTTGATAGTGGTGCGGTTAAAAATGTGGTCACTTTTGCCGATGAGGTCATTGTGGATGTCACGATTAATAATCCCAGTCTTCAGGCAAAAAAAAGAACCGAAGTTGATATCATGAAAACCATTCATGATAAGGTTTTTGAGAAAGCCAAAGTTACTGTTAATGTCAAGGTTGAGGCCCCTGCCACTCCTGCAGTGGAAGAGATCAAAGGGAAGCCGATCCCCGGAATCACCAATATAGTTACCATTGCCTCTGGTAAAGGAGGTGTGGGAAAATCTACAGTGACAGCCAATATGGCCGTGACTTTGTCGAAGATGGGTTTCAAAGTAGGCGTACTTGATGCCGATATTTATGGGCCATCTATCCCCCTGATGTTTGATGTGGCTATGGAACGTCCGCTTGCCGTTGAAATTAATGGAGTGTCAAAGATGCAACCCATAGAGAACTATGGAGTTAAGATCCTTTCGATTGGTTTTTTCACTAAACCAGATCAGGCTGTTATATGGCGTGGGCCAATGGCAGCGAAAGCATTGAACCAAATGATTTTTGATGCGGCTTGGGGCGAATTAGATTTCCTTCTTGTTGATCTTCCTCCCGGAACCGGTGATATTCATTTAAGTATTATGCAATCGCTACCCGTAACCGGCGCTGTTGTGGTCAGTACGCCGCAGGTCGTCGCCCTGGCTGATGCCAGGAAGGGTGTTGCCATGTTCCAACAGGAAAACATAAATGTTCCTGTATTGGGAATAATAGAAAACATGGCCTACTTTACTCCGGAAGAGCTTCCAGATAACAAATATTATATCTTCGGAAAAGAAGGAGCAAAGAATCTCGCTGAAGACCTGCAAGTGAAATTCCTGGGCGAATTACCCCTGGTTCAAAGTATAAGGGAAGCCGGTGATGTTGGTCGACCTGCAGCTTTGCAGGATGCAACAATTCAGGAGACAGCCTTTGAACTCATAACTCGAAATATGGTTCAGGAGTTGGTAGAACGTAATACGAATCTTCCCCCAACAGAGGCGATCAAGATTACTACTATGGCCGGTTGTTCGGCAGTAAAAAAATAATGCAGCATGACTGGTGATGAACTAAAGCTAAACGTTGAAAAAGCCCTGGATGAGATCAGGCCTTTTCTTGAAAGTGATGGAGGTGATATTTCCTTAGTGGGTATCGAAGACGGAAAACTGGTCAAGGTGCAACTCCTTGGTGCATGTACCAGTTGTACTGTAAACCAAATGACCCTTCAATCAGGGGTCGAGATGACGATTAAGAAATACGCCCCCCAGATTGAAAGGGTCATCAATATTGATTGATCTGAAACCAACCTCAGGCCTTACCCAATGATACGCTCTTCGCGTAAAAATGTGTCCAGGCTATTGGCCAGCTCATAACAACGGCTGACCCTAGAATCACAATACCTGGATTCGTCCGTATGGGGTTCAAACGAATGACCCTCAAGGTTAACTTCTGCAAATTTGCTATTAATCTTCTTACATTCAGAAAACATCTCATCAACAGATGAAAAGCTCTCCGGATTAACTTCATTTTGAATAAGGAAACCCTTCAGGTAGTTCTCAATTGCCAGGTGAGAACTCTGGCAGACCAAATAGGTTACCACATCCTCTTCAGGCCTGTATAGCTCTTCACTGGCCTGTGACAATTTTTTACCGGCTTCTTCATAAAATGTTTTAGCTGTCATATTCAAATCCAATTGAATTAATTCTATAACATACTTACATTTCTCTGTATAATTCAAGTCGTTCCCATTTTGTATCGACTTCTTCCTTAGCTCGTTTAAGCAAGGATGCGCCTAATTCGGGATTTTCTTTGACAACCCTGGTAAATCTAGTTTCATTGTACATAAAATCCTCCAAAGGAATTGTTGGTTCTTTAGAATCCAATTTAAATTTCTTTCCTTTTGGTTTAGCCGGGTCATACCTGAATAATGGCCAGTATCCTGACTTAACAGCAAGATCTTGCTGTAAGGCACCATCTTTCAAATCATAACCATGTTCACCACAATGAGAATATGCAATGATTATTGATGGACCTGGATAGGCCGCTGCTTCTTCAATGGCTTTCAAGGTTTGAATATCCTTGGCACCCATGGCCACTTGAGCCACATAAACGTTTTCATAAGAAATGGCCTGAAGGGCTAAACTTTTCTTATTTGTACGTTTACCTGAAACAGAGAACTTAGCACTGGCTCCCAGTGGAGTTGATTTGGATGTCTGCCCACCGGTATTCGAGTAGACTTCGGTATCCAGCACCATAATATTGATGTCCTCTCCAGACGCCAGGATATGGTCTACACCACCGTAGCCAATATCATAGGCCCAACCATCCCCACCAAGTACCCAAACGGCTTTCTTTCTGAGATAGTCACTCATTTGTTCAAGTTTCTTGGCAATTGGATTGTCGGTCATACCTTTTAGTTTTGAACGTAAAAGATCAACATCATCATCCTTTTTAGCTTTGTCAGTTTCATTGGCTTCCGGATTGGTGATAATGGCTTCTACCAACTCGCTTCCAACCTCATCGTCAAGCTGCTTGAGAAGGTCAACTGCAACCTCCTGCTTTTTGGTAAGTGCCAGTTTCATACCTAAACCGAATTCAGCGTTGTCTTCGAACAATGAATTCGCCCAGGTTGGTCCACGGCCCTTATCATTGGTTTTATAAGGCGTTGTTGGAAGGTTACCACCATAAATTGAAGAACAACCTGTGGCATTCGCTATCATTATGCTATCGCCATAAAGCTGAGTCAGCATTTTAATATATGGTGTTTCACCACAACCGGAACATGCTCCTGAGAATTCAAATAGAGGCTCAAGGAACTGTGATCCTTTTACATTAGTAATCTGCAAGGCGGTTCTATCGTAATCGGGAAGTTCGATGAAGTAATCCCAATTCTTATTCTCAGCAACTTCAACATCAAGTTTCTTATGCATATTGATTGCCTTGAAATCTTCAACTTCCTTGCTTACTGCAGGACAAACGGCCACACATAGGTCGCATCCGGTACAGTCTTCAGGAGAAACCTGTAATACATACGATTCGGTTTCCTTATCAAATGGTCGACCTTTCGCGGCAACAGTTTTCATGGTTGAAGGTGCCTTACTCAAATCTTCATTCGGAACAACTTTCGCCCTTATCGCTGCGTGCGGACAAATAGCAACACATTTGTTACATTGTGTACACAGTACCTCATCATCCCAAACCGGGATAAAGTCGGCAATTCCACGTTTTTCAAACTGGGTTGTGCCGGTAGGGAATGTACCATCAACGGGGAATGCGCTAACCGGAAGCTCATCGCCACGGCCTGCCATAATCTTACCTAGTACTTCACGCACGAAAGGATCCATATCACCGGTAAGTGATGGCCTCAATTCTTCATCCGAAGTAATTTCTCCTGGGTAATCCACCTTCTGAAGGTTTTCAAGAGATTTATCCACGGCGTTGAAGTTCATCTCAACTATTTTATCACCTTTATGAGAGTAAGACTTAACGATAGCATCCTTGATCTTCTGAATAGCCTCTTCCTGTGGAAGAATACCGGAAATAGCAAAGAAACAAGTCTGTAGTATCGTGTTTGTTCGCTTTCCAAGCTTGGCTTCATGCGCCACCTTTGTTGCATCGATTACATAGAAGTTCAAGTCATTTTCGATAATTTCTTCCTGGATCAACCTTGGAAGATTATCCCAGATCTCCTCACTTGAGTATGGCGAATTCAATAAGAAGGTCCCACCTTTTTTGATGTTTTTCAGGATGTCATACTTCTCAATGAAGTTAAACTGATGACACGCAATGAAATCTGCTTTGTGGATCAGGTAGGTGGAATATATCGGTTTTGGTCCGAATCGCAAATGCGAAACGGTTTGTGCTCCTGCTTTTTTCGAGTCATATACGAAATAGCCCTGAACAAAATTATCGGTAGTCTCACCAATGATCTTAATCGAGTTTTTATTGGCACCCACTGTACCGTCAGATCCTAGTCCGTAGAACATACAGTTGAAGGTGGTTTTTACCGTCTTCAGTCGCTCTCCTATATCCAGACTTGTAAAGGATACATCATCATTAATACCTACAGTAAAGTGATTTTTAGGATTCTCTTTGTCTAATTCATCATATACTGCCTTAACCATTGCCGGATCAAATTCCTTAGAAGATAATCCGTATCGGCCGCCGAGTATGGTTTCCATTTGTCTGCCACCTTCATTCAGTGCAGAACTGACGTCCATATAAAGCGGTTCGCCAACTGCTCCGGGCTCTTTTGTCCTGTCAAGGATGGCTACTTTTTTCACTGTTGCCGGGATGGCATCTGCGAAATGTTTAACAGAGAATGGACGGAATAGTCTGACTACAATAGCTCCGACCTTTTCACCGTTCTTCACCATCGTATCAACTGCTTCCATTACAGGACCTTGTCCTGATCCCATGATCACAACCAGCTTCTCAGCTTCGGGATGCCCGATATAATAGAACAGGCTATATTTTCTGCCGGTGTGCTTATAAAATTCATCCATGGTATCCTGTACAATACCAGGAACCTTGTCGTAATACAAGTTAGCTGCTTCCCGGGCCTGGAAGAAGACATCAGGGTTCTGTGATGTACCTCTTATGACAGGGTGATCTGGATCCATTGAGCGGTTTTTATGCTCCATAATAGCATCTTCCGGCATCATGGCCTTAATGGTCTCATCTGGAATCTCATCGATCTTTGAAATCTCGTGTGATGTTCTGAAGCCATCAAAGATGTTAAGGAAGGGTACCCTCGATTTCAGTGAAGCCACCTGTGAAATCAATGCAAAATCATGCGCTTCCTGCACCGATCCTCCAAAGAGCATAGAGAAACCGGTTTGGCGAGTTGCCATAACATCGGAATGATCTCCGAAAATGGATAAGGCATGAGTTGCCACGGTTCTGGCCGCAACATGAATAACCGATGGTAATAATTCACCGGCGATCTTATACATATTAGGGATCATAAGCAATAATCCCTGTGATGCCGTAAAAGTTGTGGTTAGCGCTCCTGCCTGCAATGAACCATGAACAGCCCCTGCAGCACCACCTTCACTTTGCATTTCTACAATCCGGGGAATATTGCCCCAAATGTTCTTTTCTCCTTTAGCGCTGAGTACATCAACCAATTCGCCCATTGGTGAGGCTGGTGTAATTGGGTATATAGCGCACACTTCGTTCGTTTTATGAGCTACTCTTGCAGCGGCTTCATTACCGTCGCAGATCAGCTTTTTGGACTTCGTTTCCATGAATCCTTATTTAAATGAATTTTGAGTTAAATAGATGATGTGAAATTAAAGATTGAGCATGTTATATTCTATGATATATGTCAGCTAAAACCCCGATGAATAGTGAGAATTGATAAATTCCTCAAGTTAATTTGGCCCTGGATTTCAAAAAAAAACCGATGCCTGTCCTTAGTCATTTGAAAAAGGAAGTCATCGGGATCAATAAATCAATACGATTATAAAATGATTACTCGTCGTGCAGCCAGGCTTTTTTTGCCAGGAGTGTTTCCTCAGATTCTACATGCCCTTCGTCAGGCACACAACAATCAACCGGGCAGACAGATGCACATTGAGGTTCATCGTGGAACCCTTTACATTCTGTACATTTATCTGGGACTATGAAATAAAATTCCTCTGAAATCGCTTCATTCATAGCATCGGCATCAATTTCTTCACCATTCAATCCGGTTACAGTACCGGTTAAGGCAGTCTCATCCGCATACGCCCATTCCTCATCGGGCTCATAAATGGCATTGTTCGGACATTCTGCTACACATGCATCACAGTTAATACATTCGTCAGTTATAATAATTGCCATAATTGTGTTATTTTTAATACTTATTACTGGTGTAAAATTAATCTACCTTTTCCAGCTTAAATGTGATAAAAATCATGTTTCTGAAGGACTGTTGAAATTAACTTTAGACTTATTTCTTTCTGAAATCCTTTTTGACTAACAAAAGAACATTATGTTAACAACCGAGTTAAACCAGAAGCCCGAAATTCTCGAGGCTGTAATTGTAAGATTTGTTGGAGATTCCGGAGATGGTATGCAGCTGACCGGGACACAGTTTTCAGGTACATCCGCCATGTTTGGAAATGATGTGGCAACCTTTCCAAATTACCCCGCTGAGATAAGGGCTCCCCAGGGAAGTTTATATGGTGTATCAGGATTTCAGGTTCATATTGGCAGTGTAGAGATCAGTACACCGGGAGATGAAGTAGACCTACTTGTAGCTATGAATCCAGCAGGCTTAAAAACCAACTTACATGCGGTTAAACCAGGTCATACCATAATAGTTGATATCGATTCATTTACAAGGAAGAATCTTGATAAGGCTCATTATTCGGCGAACCCGCTGGAAGACGGTTCCCTTGAAAATTACCGGGTAATTGAGGTGGCTATGACAACACTGACCAAGGAAGCGCTGAAGGATATTGAAGGCCTTGATAATAAAAGTATAACCAGGACCAAGAATATGTTCGCCCTGGGAATGGTTTATTGGATGTATGACAGAACTCTTGATCATACCATTAATTTCTTCAGAAACAAATTCAAAGGAAAGCCAAAAATTATCGAAGCTAACATCAAAGCTTTGAACACAGGGTGTTTTTATGCTGAAACCCTTGAGCTAATTCCGAATGCCTATACTATTGCACCTGCCAAGATGAAGCCCGGGACTTACAGAATCATTATGGGTAATACGGCAATGGCCTGGGGATTATTGGCAGCTTCGGAAAAAACCGGACTGCAACTTTTCTTAGGTTCATACCCGATTACACCGGCATCAGATATACTCCATGAATTGGCTAAGCATAAGCATTTTGGGGTAAAAGCCCTGCAGGCGGAGGATGAAATTGCGGGAATTTCTTCAGCAATAGGAGCTTCCTTTGCCGGAAACCTGGCGATAACGACAACCTCAGGACCAGGCCTGGCCTTAAAGTCTGAGGCCCTTGGATTAGCTATGATGATTGAAATGCCGCTTGTGGTTGTGAATGTTCAAAGGGGAGGGCCTTCTACCGGCTTGCCTACAAAGACCGAGCAATCTGATTTGTTGCAGGCGATGTATGGCAGAAACGGGGAGAGTCCTGTGATTGTCATTGCTGCAGGGACACCAGCTAATTGTTTTGATTTCGCTTATGAGGCTTGCCGATTGACACTTGAACATATGACACCGGTTATTTTGCTGAGTGATGGTTATATTGCCAACGGATCGGCACCATGGCGCATCAGAACGGTTGAAGAAATGCCGGAAATAAAAAACCATATCCTGGAAGAAGCCTATGATGAGTGGCATCCTTATGATCGGGATGATAAAACGCTGGCGCGCAAATGGGCTATTCCGGGCACACCAGATCTAGAACATCGTGTTGGAGGGCTTGAAAAGAATAAAGTGACTGGAAATGTATCCTATGTTCCTGAAAATCACGAATATATGATAAAAATCAGGGCAGAGAAGATTAGAAAAGTCCAGGAAAATATTCCTTTATTAAAAACAGAATTCACAGATGAGGGAGAATTGCTCGTCATTGGTTGGGGTGGCACCTACGGAAGCCTGCATTCGGCTGTAAAACAAATGAATGAATTAGGATATAAAAATGTAGGATATGCGCATTTTAACTATCTGAATCCACTTCCAAAAAATACCGAAGACGTGTTTCAGCGATTTAAGAAGATTGTGGTTTGCGAATTAAACAATGGTCAATTCGCCACAGTTTTAAGATCCCAGTTCAAGGGATTCGAATTTGAGCAGTTCAATAAGATTCAGGGTCTGCCATTCAACAATTCAGAATTGACCACCAAGTTTAAAGAAATGATCGATTAAGCCATGGAAGCAACTACAGATAAAAAATATACATTTAAAGATTTTTCAAGTGACCAGGAGGTCAGATGGTGTCCTGGGTGTGACGATTATGTCATTCTGCGTTCTATGCAAAAAGCCTTGCCTGAAATTGGAGTCAAGCGAGAAAATGTTGTATTTATTTCGGGCATTGGATGTTCGTCGCGCTTCCCGTATTATATGAATACATTTGGTATGCATGGTATTCATGGCCGCGCACCAGCTATTGCAACAGGGGTTAAACTGGCTAATCCCGAGTTAAGTGTTTGGGTCATTACCGGAGATGGCGATGCCATGGCCATTGGTGGTAACCACTTTATACATGTTCTCAGGCGAAATGTGGATTTGAACATTATTCTATTTAATAATGAGATTTATGGATTGACCAAAGGTCAGTTCTCACCAACCTCTCTGGTAGGTCAAAAAACCAAGTCCTCTCCCTACGGAAATACCCAGCCACCGTTTCTTCCCGGTGAACTGGCAATTGGATCACAGGCACGTTTTTTTGCCAGGATAGCTGGTAATATGCCAAAGGAAATGACCCAGATCTTTATTGAAGCTGAGCAGTTTAAAGGCACATCCTTAGTTGAAGTCCTTCAAAATTGTCCGATTTTTAATAATGGGGCTTTTGATGAGTTCACCGATAAGGCGGTCAGGACAGACAGGCAACTCTATGTAGAGCATGGGCAGCCCATGATCTTCGGAGCAAATCGCGATAAAGGTTTGGTTCTTAACGGATTAAAATTAGAGGTCGTAACTATTGGAGAAAATGGTATTACTGAAGAAGATATTCTGGTTCATGATGCCAAAGAAGAAGATCCAACCTTACACCAGATGCTGGCGCGGTTGAGATTTCCGCTGGTGACAGGAGTAATAAGAAGCTTTCACGATATCACCCTGGAAGAGCGCAAAGATGAACAGAACGAACAGGTAAAAACCGATTCTAAATTTACGGTTACAGCCGACTTGTTTTACTCGGGTGACACCTATCAGGTAATCTGATAAAAACCCGGTTTAAAGAAGAAATTTCTTTTTCAGACTAGTCCTGCAAATCCCAAAAATGCAAGTGATAGTAAACCTGCTACCAATAGATTTATGGGCACGCCTTTCATGCCTTCCGGAAGGTCAGCCAGTTCTAACTTTTCGCGAATACTGGAAAATACTACTATAGCAAGTGCAAATCCAATAGCATTAGCGATCGCAAAAACAACAGCTTTTAGCAGGCTGGCATCTTCAAGTCCGAGAGCCAAAATAGCAACACCCAGCACCGCACAGTTTGTGGTAATTAAGGGTAAAAAAACACCTAAGGCCTGGTAAAGGGCAGGGCTAACTTTTTTCAGAATGATCTCTACCATCTGAACCAATGAGGCTATCACCAGGATGAAGGTGATCGTTCGCAGGTATTCCATGCCCATTGGTGTTAATACAAACTGGTAAAGCAAATATGTCACCAGGGTGGCAATGGTCATAACAAAAAGAACGGCTCCCGACATGCCCACCGAAGTCGATAGCTTATTGGACACACCCAGGAAGGGACAGATACCCAAAAACTGCGACAATACGATATTGTTTACGAATACTGCGGCAATTATTATTAAGATATATTCCATTCTCTTAGGTCATTTTTGCGGTTACTTTATTGAATATTATACTGAGATACGCCAGGGCAATAAAAGCTCCCGGTGGCAGAATAAACAGTATAAGCGTACTGGCATCTTCGGAAACAAACCTGAAATCGAACAAACTTCCACTGCCCAGCAGTTCCCTGGATGCTCCGAGTGCCACCAGTGCAATGGTAAAACCAATACCCATTCCAAGGGCATCGATGATGGATGATAAAAGATTGTTCTTAGAGGCAAAAGCTTCGGCACGACCCAGGATCAGGCAGTTTACAACAATCAATGGGATGAAAATTCCGAGTTGTTCGTAAAGAAACGGGATAAATGCTTCAAGAACCATTTCAACTATGGTTACAAATGATGCGATGATAATAATAAATGCAGGAATCCTGACTTTGGCCGGAACCTGTGATTTAATTATTGATACCACTATATTAGACATGAGCAATACAAACAAAGTAGCCATGCCCATTCCCAGTCCGTTGAATGCCGTTGAGGTGACACCTAATACAGGGCACATACCCAAAAGCATGACAAAGACCGGGTTGTCTTTTATGATTCCCTTTAAGAAATTTTGCTTTTGATCGATCTTCTCACTCATTGGTTTTCTCTTGAGTTTTGTTTTCCATCAATATGTCGTAGGCCAGTTGAACAGCTTCTGAATAGGCACGTGTTGTTATCGTTGCCCCGGTAATGGCATCGACCTCTCCTTTGTCTTTCTTTACTTTTAAATTAAATGTAGCCGGGTTCTTGTCTCTATACTGGCTAATAAATTTTTCGTTCTTGATCTTGGTTCCAAGCCCCGGAGTCTCTTTCTGTTCAAGAACCCTGATATTAATAATTGAGCCATCGGGTTTAAAACCAACCATGATCTTAATCAAGCCATTATAGCCTTTCTCAGAAGATGCTACTATCGCCGATCCTATTCGCTCCCCATCAATCATCCCCGGATAGATCTCAATGCTGTCTTTGACCACTTCCGTTTTCAGCTTCCACATATCGTCGATAGGACTGTTGTTGAATTCCGGTAAAACATCATTCAAAGCGTTTGTGGTTCGTTGCAATTTGGCCTGGGCAATTGGCCCCTCTGTGACTTGGTTAATATAACCCAGGGAGATACCGGCAACCACAGTGATGACAAATAGCGTCAGGGTCATGTTTGTAAATGTTGATGCTTTTTTACCCATGGCTACATAATTTTTGCTTTGATTTGACTGCCGAATCGCCGTGGCTTAAAGTATCGATCTATGAGAGGAACAAAGGCATTCATGATCAAGATTGCGAATGAGATACCTTCGGGGTAGGAGCCGAATAACCTGATCACAACTGTTATGACGGCAATACCAATAGAGAATACCATCATCCCTTTCTTTGTCATCGGACTGGTTACTAAATCGGTTGCCATATAAAATGCCCCGAGAATGGCTCCACCTGAAAGAACATGTATAATTGGGTTGGCATAAATTTCGGGATCAACCAACCAGAAAATACCGGTCATCACGGCCATAGTCACCAGGATAGTTATAGGGATATGCCAGGTTATCACTTTCCTGGCGAGCAGGTAAATACCTCCGAGAATCAATGCAAGGCCTGACATCTCTCCTGCTGATCCACTGGTGAAGCCCAGGAATAATTCAGACATGGATGGAATCTTTTCCGTCAGGGTAGTCATGGTCTCTCCATAAAGCAAACCTTCCTTCAAAATACCTAAAGTAGTTTCACCAGTAATGGCGTCTACCCATTTGGAGGTGTTTTCAAAAGGTGTCGGCCATGAGGTCATCTGAGCCGGGAATGAGACCAATAGAAATACCCGGCCGACCAAAGCCGGATTAAAAATATTATGTCCCAAACCTCCGAAGGACAACTTGGCAACTCCTATTGCCACCAGGCTACCAATAATAATCATCCAGATCGGTAATGAAGATGGTAAGTTAAATGCAAGCAATATTCCGGTGATCAAGGCAGAGCCATCTTCAACCGTTGTCGGAACCTTCAGGAGGTATTTCTGAATTACATATTCAAACAGAATACATGAAATCACAGCAACTGCTGTAAGAGTTAAGGCCTGCAATCCAAATACATACAAAGACACTAAAAAGGCAGGAACTAATGCGATAAGCACATCATACATTATTCTTTTTGATGTACGATCGGAGTGTACGTGAGGTGATGCCGATATAATTATGCGGTCTTCTGTCATTTAATTTTCAGCGGCTTTAAGTTTCTTCACTATGCTTTTGCCAAATCTTATATAATCCAATAATGGCCGGTGTGACGGACAAACATAACTGCATGAACCGCACTCAATGCAAGTCATTACATCTTCATTTTCGGCTCTCTCATAAAAGCCCTTTTCAGATAAGTCCATCAGTAAATTCGGTTCTAATCCCATCGGGCAAACAAATACACAATTACTGCACCTTATGCATGGCTTTGATTCCTTTCTGCTGGCTTCCTCTTCTGAAATCACGAGGATACCCGAGGTGCCTTTTGTAATAGGTACATCAGTATCCTTTAGGGCTTTACCCATCATTGGCCCGCCATTTACTATTTTACGGGTACCTTCAGGTACACCGCCCACTTCTGCAACCAGATCCTTTACAGGCGTGCCTATTTTCACCCAGAAATTAGAGGGTTTTTCAATATGTTTTCCTGTAACTGTTACGACCCGTTCTATGAGTGGCTGGTCGTGTTGTACAGCCTGATAGATGGCAAAGATGGTCCCAACATTGTGTACAATAACACCCACTTCCATTGGCAGTCCACCTTTTGGCACTTCACGTTTAAGGATGGCCTTTATCAATTGTTTTTCACTGCCCTGTGGATATTTTACCCGCAGTGCGGCCACTTTAATTCTCTTGTCAACCTGAGCAGCTTCCCGCAATACTTTAACGGCATCTTTTTTATTGTTTTCTATACCAATGACTGCCTTTTCGATATGCAGGGCATGCATCAATATCTGGATCCCAACTATGATCTCATTGGCATGCTCAAGCATCAACCGATGGTCAGCTGTCAGGTAAGGTTCACATTCAACACCATTAATAATGAGGCAATCAACCTTGTTATCATTCTTAAGATCCAGTTTAACATGTGAAGGAAAAGTAGCTCCTCCCAAACCAACAATACCCGAATCGGTTATATGCTGTAGAATATCCTTCTGATCCATGGTAATTTCCCGCTTTAAAGGAAATTCAAGGACTTCGAAGTTAGATTCATTCTTCTGGTCGGTCCGGATAACAATGCACTGTTTTTTGTAACCACTGCTATCGACTATCATGTCGAGCTTTGTCACTGTTCCGGCGACAGGGGTATGAATATTTGATGAAACATAACCACCCGACTTGGCAATAACCTGTCCGATTTCAACCTTATCTTTTCGGTCTACAATTATTTCCGAAGGAATACCAATATGCTGAGCAA
>JABDPU010000153.1 GCA_013042625.1 Flavobacteriaceae bacterium
GCGATATGCGCCGACTCACCTCCGGCCGTACTTTCCCAGTCATCCTCATCTATTGAGAAACCATCGGTGCGATGAGGAATTCGGACGGTACTATTATCCTGCTGAGCTACATAGATTCGATATGGAAAATGATTGTCGGTTGTCACCCTGTAAAATTGTGAAGTCGGCTGGTTATAATATGTGCTCCAGGTTTCACCGCCATCATAAGTCACCTGAGCCCCTCCGTCATCTCCAATTATCATACGATCGGAATTTTCAGGAGCAATCCAAAGGTCATGATGATCACCGTGGGGTGCGTTATAAGTACTAAATGTCTTTCCTCCATCGGTACTTCTGTGATAACGCACATTTAAAACATAGACCTTGTTTATGTCTTCAGTATCTGCATATACACGCGTATAATACCAAGCTCTTTGACGTAATTTTCTTTCGCTATTGACTTGTGACCAGGTCTCTCCTCCATCATCACTTCTATACAAGCCTCCTTTTTTCTCATTCTCAACTACTGCCCAGACTCTTTGGTTATTAACAGGGGATACGGTCACTCCAATGATTCCGAGAGTGTCGTCAGGGAATCCATCATTCTTTGAAATCTCCGTCCAGGTTTCTCCTTCATCGGTACTTTTCCATAAAGCCGATCCCTCTCCACCTGAACTAAGGCTGTAAGGCGTTCGCTGTACCCGCCAGGTCGAAGCATAAATAATCCTTGGATTAGTAGGATCGATAACCAGGTCTACCACACCGGCCTGGTTATTTGCATAAAGGACCTTTTTCCAGGTTTTACCACCATTGGTGCTTTTATACAACCCCCTGTCTTCCGAGGGCTTATAAATATTACCCAGCACACCTGCATATACCGTATTGAAATCGGTTGGATGAATCGCTATTCTCGGAATATGACGCGAATTCTTCAGGCCTGAAGAAGTCCAGGTTTTACCAGCATCTTCACTTTTCCAAACACCATAACCCGATGACACATTTCCTCTGACGGTCTTTTCACCACCACCGACATAGATAACATTAGGATCGCTTTTTGCCACTGTGATAGCTCCAGTACTTCCGCCGAAATATCCATCGGATATATTCTCCCATGAACGGCCTCCATTTTCTGTTCTCCATATACCTCCCCCTGTAGCTCCAAAATAAAACAAATTGGGTTTACCCGGAACACCTGTTACTGCAGCACTCCGACCACCTCTAAAAGGGCCTACGAGCCTGTACTCTAAGGCCGAATAATGGGATTCATCAAAATTTTGTGCTTCTAAGGGGCTGTAAATAACTAAAGATAGCATGGCTGCTATCAGGAGAATAAATGAGCGCATTATTAATTGGTTTAGTTGTTGAGGAACTAAAAATACGGATTAATCACTTATCTTCAGAACTCCTCAAAAGATTTAATTTGACTTCCCGATCGAGGAAGTATGCAGTCACCACAGTAGAAAGAACATCGGAAACTGGAAAGGCGAGCCACACCCCTAATTCACCATAAAATCGAGGTAAAATGAATAGCAATGGAATAAAGAAAAATCCCTGTCTTGACAAGGTTAAAAGCAAAGCTGGTATCGCTTTCCCAACGGCCTGGAAATACGCAGCGCCAATCAGCTGAACGGCAATGATGGGGGTGGCCGCAAAAACCCATCTCATGGCCGAAGGTGTTTCTGCAACAACGTCCGGATCCTGTGTAAACATCTTTGTGATAGCTTCCGGAAAAACCATCAGAGCGATAAAAACAATTGATGCAAGAAAAGCCGCATATTTTATGGCAGTCACAATCGACTGTCGTACTCTTAAATAATGCTTTGCTCCATAGTTGTATCCGGCAATTGGAAGAAACCCTTGTGTAATACCATAAACCGGGAATAGTGCAAACATCAGCATTCGCCCAACAATGGCATAAGCTGTTACCGAAGTTTCACCTCCAAAATCAAAAAGGATATTGTTCATCAACAAATAAGTGATGCTTACGGTAGCCTGGCGGGACATGGTAACAAATCCAAGAGAAGAAATTTCTTTTACTATCGGCTTATGCAACAGGAAATGACTTAGATTGATCTTGAGTTCAGAATGCTTTGACAGGAAAAACCAAAGAATAAAAAGGAAGCAAAGCGCATAAGAACCTGTTGTGGCCCATGCCGCCCCCTGCATGCCCAAATCAAAACCTTTAATAAGGATCACATCCAGGATCAAATTCCCCACAGACGGAATGAGCATGGCATACATGGCAAACTTGGGTTTCCCTTCCGCTCTTATAACTGTATTTCCCATCATGCATAAGGCCAGTAATGGGATGCCGTATAAAACTATTCTGTAATAGATCTTGGCCGGTTCGAAAATAGCTCCTTTACCACCAAATGCCGGGATAATTCCATCGATATAATAGAGTCCGAGAAGAACCAGTGTAGTGGTCAGTCCAACGGTCAGGGCAATCTGGTTTCCGAAGGTCTTCAGGGCCTTATTTTGCTCGGAAGCCCCAAGAGCCCTGGAAATTACAGAGGATCCTCCCACTCCAATCGCCATGCCCAATGCAGCGATAAAAAATGAAACCGGTAGAACAACATTGATTGCGGCAATAGCAATTGACCCGATCCAGTTTCCAACGAAAATTGTATCTACCAGGATATTTAAAGACATGACCAATATTCCTATGGATGCCGGAACCGCTTGCTTTACAAGCAATTTACCTATAGGCTGAACACCTAAATCCTGTGAAGTTACCTTGGACATGGGAGATATGGAAATGAATATGCGAAGATACGTATTTTAATACGGGGATTTCATTAGGCATTAGGTATTCCATTGTTGGTTTTATACTTTTATATCGATATGATTTATTGATCGAATGAAGAATTTTTCAAAGCTATTTTACTTCGGAATATGCCTGGTCTCTTCCTCTGTTTTCTGCCAGGAAATGACCTCAGTCAAGCCGAATATCCCAACCGACTGGGATCTTCAATCTGTCACCAAAAAGATTGACTCCATCATGGACAATGGAATCAGGCAGCAGGCATTTCCCGGAGCCCAGCTCAAGGTCTGGCACAAAGGAGAGGAGATATTTCATAAAACATATGGTTTCCATACCTATGATAGCATTACCTCTGTTCAACCAAATGCCATTTACGACCTGGCTTCTGTAACGAAAATAGCGGGCCCCTTGCTTGCACTGATGAAATTATATGAAGAAGGGAAGATCGATCTTGACTCACCCCTAAGCAAATACTGGAAACCATGGAGGTCTGAAAGGAATAAGAAGCATTTAACGCTCAGGGAACTATTGGCTCATCAATCGGGTTTGGAACCTTATATCCCAATGTACATCAAAACTATGAAAAAGGGGCAGCTCAGAAATCGCTTTTTCAGAAAGACTTCAGGTCCCCGATATGCACAGCAGGTTTATGATAATTTGTACGTAAAAAATCGTTTTGAGAAAAAGATCTACAGAAACTTAAAAAGAGCTAATGTTAGCCCGGATAAGAAATATGTCTATTCGGGAATTGCTTCATTGATTTATCCACGAGTCATTGAAGAACTTGGAGGTATGAACTATGAGGACTACCTCCGTGAAAAATTTTACGGTCCGCTTGGATGCGAGACCCTGGGATTCAATCCTATGGATGAGGGTATGCAGCCCATTATTCCAACGGAAATTGATACAATTTTCAGAAAAACACTGGTTAAAGGCTGGGTACATGATGAAAATGCCGCTCTTTTCGGTGGAATTTCAGGTAATGCCGGATTATTTGGTTCGGCAGAAGATTTGGCTAAATTAATGCAAATGCTGGTTCAGAAAGGCGAATTTGAAGGCAAACGCTATTTGAAAGAATCAACAATCGACGAATTTATTAGAATACAATATCCGGAGTATGAGAACCGTCGCGGACTTGGATTTGATAAACCATTAATTGGGAATGACAGCCTATCACTAAATGAATGCTATCCAGCTCCTGAGGTCAGCAAAAACAGTTTTGGTCATAGTGGGTTCACAGGCACATTTGTTTGGGCAGATCCCGATCATGAGCTTGTTTTCATCTTTCTTTCGAATCGGGTATATCCGAATCGGTCTCACCGCAAAATCTATGAATTGAACATCAGGCCTGCGTTACAACAGGTATTTTATAAGCATCTGCCAAAGCCTGTTGATTTCATAAATAATTAGTACTTTAGGCTGAATAAAATAAGGCAATGGGCTTATTGATTTTATATGGTGTTCTCTCCATATTTTTTTCATTTTTATGTTCGATTTTAGAGGCTGTTCTCCTCAGTGTGACTCCAACATTTATCAAGGTTAAAAAAAGTGAGGGCAAGGCTTATGCCAACGCTTTGGAAAAACTGAAGCAAGATGTGGATAAGCCACTGATTGCTATTTTAACCCTGAATACCATAGCTCATACTGTTGGGGCCATCCTGGTTGGGGTTCAAGCAAAGGTGGCCTATGTTGAGATCTACGGTACCCAAACCCGTCGATTCCTCGGAATGGAATTCAGCGAAGATCTGATGGTTGGGGTTGTATCCACCGTAATGACCATTCTTATCCTGGTGGCTTCAGAAATCATTCCTAAGACGATAGGTGCAACCTATTGGAAACAATTGGCACATTTCGCAACCAGTTCACTGAATTTACTCATCTGGCCATTGAAATACAGCGGAATAT
>JABDPU010000154.1 GCA_013042625.1 Flavobacteriaceae bacterium
CACTGACCGTACAACATGACGGCGGCTTTAATGCAAAACAATATGCTCATTATATCAAACAGGCGGCTGAGCAGGAAGGCGCTGCAGTCGTAATTGTGAGCCAGAGTGCTGATAGCCGATATATAGCGCCAATTTTAAGCATTGGACTAAACGCGACTTATGCTGCAAATGTTATAGATGTCCCGGAAACTGTTTCCCCTTTCACGGTAAAGCGGAATACTTTTACCAGTAAGGCAATCGGACTAATGGAAATGAACTCCGACCATAAAATACTGGGTGTTTCTTCGAATGCATACGGACTTCATGAACGGTCTAAAGATGTTTCGGTTGAATCGTTTTCGGCTGAAACCGTTAGTTCGGGACTGGAAGTTAAATCTGTTGAAAAAGCAAGCGGTACAGTGAGCATTGCCGATGCAGAGATCGTTGTTTCCGGTGGGCGCGGATTAAAAGGCCCTGAAAACTGGGGCATGATCGAAGAATTAGCAGAAATTCTTGGCGCAGCCACGGCCTGTTCCAAACCGGTTTCAGATTTAGGCTGGAGGCCACATAGTGAGCATGTAGGACAAACAGGAAAGCCGGTAGCGTCTAATCTTTATATCGCAATTGGAATATCAGGAGCAATTCAGCATCTTGCCGGTGTTAACTCCTCAAAAGTAAAGGTCGTAGTCAATACCGACCCTGAAGCTCCATTTTTTAAAGCGGCAGACTATGGGGTGGTTGGTGATGCCTTTGAAGTGGTACCTCAACTCATTCAAAAATTGAAGGAATTTAAAGCCCAAAACGCATAATTTTCATAACTTGTACTAAGAACAGTACCGCTTAAAACAGGACTTGATTTTTATGTATTTGATCGATTTAGGCTTGCTAAAGTCATATTTTAAGCTGTTCTTTGTCCGTGGTTAGATTATGAGTTTAGTGCGTCTTAACATAAAGGGCATTTCCTACAGCCAAACCCAGAATGGGGCTTATGCTCTGATATTAAGCGAGGTTGATGGCGACCGCAAATTACCCATTGTAATTGGGGCATTTGAGGCACAATCTATTGCCATTGCTCTTGAGAAAGAAATCAAACCTCCTCGTCCGCTTACCCATGATTTATTTAAGAATTTCTCCGATCGTTTTGACATTGTTGTAAAACAGGTGATCATCCACAAACTAGTTGATGGTGTATTCTATTCAAGCCTGATCTGTGAGCGAGACAAAATTGAAGAGATCATCGATGCGCGAACAAGCGATGCGATTGCACTGGCTCTGAGATTTAATGCTCCGATATTCACTTACAAGAACATTCTCGATAAAGCTGGAATTTATCTCAAGGTTAATCCGAAGAAAGATGATGAGGATGAAGAAGATGACAACATCCTGATGGATGATATGATAACCGAAGAAATCGAATCAAGATCTGAAGAAGGACTACAGAAAAAAACCTTGGACGAACTGCATAAACTTCTGGACAAGGCAGTTGCTAATGAAGACTACGAGGCGGCTGCGCGAATTCGGGATGAGATCTCGAAACGCAACTAATTTCAACTGAATGAAACACTTTACTCTTGCTCTTTCAGCTTTAGTTTTCTCTCTATTTGTTTCACAGGCACAAACCATTGAAAAGGAATGGCAGCTAAATTCTGTTTACAATAATTCGGAAGGAATAGAAAGCAAGGATGCGCAAGGGGTATTCAAACTTGAGAGCGGAAATTTTTCCTACTCAATCGATGCCTATTCTTTAGGTGAGGCCAGCGGCAATTACCTCCATCAAAACAATTTACTGGTCCTCTATTATTCGCAACCTGCTGATTCAACTGCGCACTTCAGAATAGATGAATTAACCGATTCCACACTGATATTATCCTCTGGTCAATTCAATCTGAATCTTGAATCGAATGAGATCAAGGCCGACGTTGTGCCTATCGTTTCTAAAGACACCCAAAAAGACATTGTTCCCAGCGGCGGATTCACCATGAATAGCTTATTCCGTGGGATGCTGGGTATGGCAGTTCTTCTGCTCATCTCAATAATACTGAGTAAAAACAGACGGGCGATCAATTGGAGAACAGTAGGTTTCGGACTCCTGGCTCAACTGACTCTTGCTGTTGGTGTTCTTAAAGTCCCATTTATCCAGAAGTCATTTGAGTTCGTTGGAAAGATATTTGTCAAAATCCTGGACTTTACCATGGCGGGAACCAAGTTCCTTTTCGATTCCTTCGAAACCGGACAGCTCGAAAGTGCATTGATCACTTTTGCCGTAACGATCCTGCCTACCATTATTTTCTTTTCTGCATTGACCTCGGTGCTGTTTTACCTGGGAATAATCCAGAAAGTGGTGAAGGTATTGGCATGGTTACTGACTAAACTTCTGAGAATTTCAGGTGCTGAAAGCCTCAGTGTGGCCGGCAACATATTTCTGGGGCAGACCGAATCACCTTTAATGATCAAGGCTTACCTCGAAAAAATGTCGAAATCGGAGATTTTGTTGGTTATGATCGGTGGAATGGCCACAGTAGCAGGAGGGGTTTTGGCCGCCTATATCGGATTTCTCGGAGGCGAAGATCAGGCCCTGCGAATATTTTATGCTAAACACCTTTTGACCGCATCAGTAATGGCAGCGCCAGGTGCGATTGTCATTTCTAAAATATTATATCCACAGATTGAAGAGATCAGTTCCGATATCGAGATCACACAGGAAAATATCGGTTCTAATATCTTAGATGCCATTGCCAACGGGACTTCGGAAGGTTTGCGACTTGCGGTTAATGTAGGTGCCATGCTACTCGTTTTCCTGGCCTTTATCGCCATGATCAATTTCGGATTTGGAAAGCTGGGAAGCGTTACCGGACTGAATGGATGGATAATGTCAAGTACACCTTATGATAGCTTGTCACTGGAATTTCTTCTGGGATATACTCTTGCACCACTGATGTGGCTGATAGGTGTTGCCAAAGAAGATATGGCCCTGATGGGACAGCTACTCGGTATCAAATTAGTTGCGAGCGAGTTTGTTGGTTATATACAATTAGCTGATCTTAAGGATCCAACCGGTTTATTGCATCTGAAATATCAGAAATCTATCATCATGGCTACCTATATGCTGTGCGGATTTGCCAATTTTGCTTCTATCGGAATACAAATCGGCGGCATAGGATCATTGGCACCCGGAAAGCGAAAAACCCTTTCCGAATTTGGTATTCGGGCCCTGATCGGTGGAACAGTAGCCTCTCTCCTTTCGGCAACAATTGCCGGCATGATCATCGGTTAATAACTTTTAAAAGATTATCAATTGGCTGTTTCTCCCGAAATGGCTGTTTTCTTAATTTTAGTTCCGAAAAATTTGGATGTATGAAGCAGTATCATGACTTGGTCAAATATGTATTGGAACACGGAACGGTAAAGGCCGATCGGACAGGAACCGGTACCAAAAGTGTATTTGGTTATCAGATGCGATTTAACCTGGAGGAAGGATTTCCGATGGTCACTACCAAAAAACTTCACCTGAAATCAATCATCTATGAGCTTCTTTGGTTCCTCAAAGGTGATACCAATATTAATTACCTAAACGAAAATGGCGTCCGTATATGGAACGACTGGGCTGATGAAAATGGTGATTTAGGACCTGTTTATGGATACCAGTGGAGAAACTGGAACGGTGATGAAATCGATCAGATCAAACAGGTAGTAGACATGTTAAAAACCAATCCGGATAGTCGACGTATGCTGGTTTCGGCATGGAATCCCTCTGTTTTACCGGATACCTCCAAGTCTTTTGGAGAAAACGTTGCCAACGGCAAGGCTGCACTTCCGCCATGTCATGCGTTTTTCCAGTTTTATGTAGCCGATGGCAAACTGTCTTGTCAGCTTTACCAACGCAGTGCAGACATTTTTCTTGGTGTACCCTTCAACATTGCCTCATATGCATTATTTACCTTAATGATGGCCCAGGTCTGTGGATATAAGCCAGGTGAATTTGTGCATACATTCGGTGATGCACATATATATAGCAACCACCTGGAGCAGCTTGAATTACAGCTTTCTCGGGATCCAAGACCGCTTCCTAAAATGGTTATTAATCCAGAAGTAAAAGATATTTTTGAATTCACCTTCGAAGATTTCACTCTTTTGGATTATAATCCGTATCCTCACATAAAAGGAGCGGTAGCAGTATAAAAAAAAGCTTCCGGAATGGAAGCTTTTTTATACCCAAAATAAGACTTTGTCTATAGATTCAGAACGCCGTTTTCTGCTCCGGCATAGTCGCTCCATGCATAAGCATCGGCTTGCTCATCATTGACGTATTCACCGTCAACAACATATCTGAACTCATAAGAGTGGTCTTTCTCTAAATCAACCGTACCTTTAAATGTACCGTTCTTTAGTTTTTTCAAACTTGTAGCTTTAGTGTTCCATTTATTAAATGATCCAACAACAGCTACTTTTTCTGCTTTTTTTGCAGGCACTGAGAAGGTTACCTTACACAAAGGCTTAGTCTTCAAATACTGTTTTTTAATTGCCATAATCAAGTGGTTTATTGGGCCAAAATTATAGAAGAATTTCTTAGTCTGCCGCATCTTTTTTTTAGAATTATGAAGATTTATCAATTTGATAATATTTAGGAGTTTTTAATTTTAAATTCTAAAAAAAACAGCTAATTTTTTTCCAAATTATCAATGCATATTTTGGAGCTATTTTATTGATTTTCAACTATATCGTTTTCGTAAATTCAGGTTATTTTTACAGAAGAGCCCTGTGAGCAGAATATTTTTAAAAGCAGTACCTTTACCAGTGAAAACGAAGGTTTATGTTAGGACGAAAAAAAGCAAAACCACAAGTAGACCAAGAACAGCTAGAGCTGTTTAAGACAGCCCAGCGAAGGATCAAACAAAAGCGGCGCTTATATTACCATTTTATAGTTTTTCTAATAGGAGCGGTACTGTTGATCCTGGCAAATACTGTTCTTGGAATAGGCCAGGATTTCACCCTGTTTGGAAGGGAATGGTTTGTCTTTGCTATAGGCTTGTGGATCCTTTTACTCCTTTATCATATTCTAAGTGTTTTTATTATCAATCGTTTTCTCGGCAAGGAATGGGAACAGCAACAGCTCGATAAGTTGGTGTCAATTCAGCAGCAGAAAATAGATAAGATCAAAAAGAAGTTAGAAAAGGAAGAGAAGCTCATGGTCGAAAGCATTCACCGAGAGCATAATGTTGTGAACGATGGCACTCATGAGCTTACAATTATAGTGGCTGCCGGGGAGAATGACGCTATTGGCAAGGACAATCAATTGATCTGGCATCTCAGCGACGACTTAAAACGATTTAAATCTCTAACCTCGGGACATCATATCATTATGGGCAGGAAAACTTTTGAAAGCTTCCCCAAACCTTTGCCTAATAGGACCCATATTGTGATTACACGGCAAACCGACTACCAGGTGCCTGCCGGTGTCATAGTGGTTAACTCCTTCACTGATGCTCTTGAAAAGGCAAAAGGCGATCCCAAGCCATTTGTAATAGGTGGTGGTGAGATTTATTCCCAGGCCATGCCCTATGCACAGAAAATTGAATTGACCAGAGTACATCATTCATTTGAGGGGGCCGATACCTTCTTCCCTAAAATTGACTCTTCTATTTGGAAAGAAGAGAATTGTGTAACCCATGACAAGGATGAAGATCATGAATATGCATTTTCATTCATGACTTATGTAAGAGGTTAGTCATGGGCTTTTTAAGGCAATTTGTATTTCTTTCATTAATTGGCATTTGTTTCTTAACTGCTTGTAAGAACAACAAGATTTCCAACGATATTTACGATTCCATAACGCAGGTTGAGGCCTTTACTTCGGAAATTGCGAATAGGGACTTAAGCTTTCATATCTACCTTCCAGAGCAATATGACAAGTCAAAAAATTATCCGGTCCTATATCTTCTCCATGGGCATGGTGGGCATGATGACGATTGGTTTAGCCTGGAAGAAGGACTTGTCAAAACCATATTAGACAGCTTATTCCTTGATAATAAAATACCCGAAGTAATTGCTGTAAGCCTTAATGCAGATAATACCTGGTATATAGATGCTCAGGTTCCAATGGAAACCATTTATATGAAGGAATTCATGCCATTTATTGAATCGGTGTATTTAGATCAGA
>JABDPU010000155.1 GCA_013042625.1 Flavobacteriaceae bacterium
GCCCTAAAAGGAATCAGTGAACCCGAAGAAAAACGGAAGGTCATTGGTCGAGCGTTCATTGAAGTATTTGATGATGAAGCCCACCATATAGAAAACGTAAAATGGCTGGCTCAGGGTACGATTTATCCCGATAGGATAGAGAGTGTTTCGGCTTCCGGTGGACCTTCGGCTACCATAAAAAGCCATCATAATGTTGGAGGTTTACCCGACTTTATGAAATTGAAGATCGTTGAACCGTTGAAGACCTTATTTAAAGATGAAGTGAGACGTGTGGGTAATACATTAGGCATCGACCCACAGCTTTTAGGACGACATCCTTTTCCTGGTCCCGGACTGGGAATCAGAATATTAGGAGATCTAACTCCTGAAAAAGTACGTATATTACAAGAGGTGGATGCAATTTTTATCAATGGCCTTCGTGAATGGAATTTATATGATAAGATCTGGCAGGCTGGTGCCATGCTGCTGCCGGTGAGCAGTGTAGGAGTGATGGGTGATGAAAGAACATATGAAAAATGTGTTGCCCTGAGAGCGGTTGAAAGTACCGATGGTATGACAGCAGACTGGGTTGATCTTCCTCATGAATTCCTTCAGAAAATATCGAATGAGATAATAAATAAGGTAAAAGGCGTTAATAGAGTAGTATATGATATCAGCTCCAAACCACCTGCAACAATAGAATGGGAATAAAACTTAAACAATTGGTATTGGTATTTGCTTTTGTGCTGTTGGCATTTCCTGCCATCAAGGCCCAGGAATACCGTACCCACAAAGTAAAAGCTGGAGAAACCATTGAAAGCATCGCTTCGGCATATATGGTCACTCCTTTCGATATTTTTGCCCTGAACCCTGATGCTAAATCAGATCTCAGGCCGGAAATGGTTATTATCATACCTAAGTCAAGAGTGGCCGAGAAACCAACTACGGTTGAAAAACAAGAGGTCAGTGGATTCAAAAAACATAAGGTCAAGAGAAAAGAAACCCTTTTCAGCATTGCCAAGCGCTACGGCATTGCAGTTGATGATATCAAAAAATATAACAAACGCCTTTATTCTCAGAATTTGAGAAAAGGTGACCGCATCGAGATCCCACTGTTTAAAACGGTGAGGGTGACCAATCGTTTTGAAAATACAATCCAGCCATATGAGGTCTTGCCCAAAGAAGGTAAATGGCGAATTGCTTATAAATACGGTATCACGGTTGATGAGTTGGAGAATTTGAATCCCAATCTTGCAGACACCTTGCAGGTGGGCCAGCGTATCAATGTTCCCAATATTGCTGATAATGAAGTGCGGACTTTAGATGATACCTATGGTTATTATACGGTTCTGCCTAAGGAAGGCTTTTACAGGCTAAAAATAAAGCTTGGATTGACGCAGGAGCAACTTGAAGAGTTAAATCCTGAGCTTAAGGATTCAGGTTTAAAGGTTGGAATGGTACTTAAAGTACCAAAAGACATTTCAGTTAATTCGGGTTTGGAAGATGTAGACCAAACCCTTTTGATCAACAAGATTGCTGATTTCGAGAAGAAGCGTTTAGCCCTTATGCTGCCTTTCCGCCTGCATAGAATTGACCTGGATTCCATCCAGGAGGCTCGTGATATATTGCTGCGTGATTCTTATATGAATATTTCGATCGATTTCTATACCGGTGTTATGGTAGCACTGGATTCTGCCAAGAAGCTGGGCTTATCTACCCGACTGGATGTCTTTGATACCCGGGCCAGGATAAACCAGGTGACCAGGCTGGTTGATGATAATGATTTTTCTGAATACGATGCAGTTATCGGTCCGTTTACTGCCGATAATTTCGATAGGGTTGCGTCCAGGTTAAGGAATAGCAGCACACCCGTTTTTGCTGCCGTGAGCAAGCCTAAAAAATTGTATTCAAATGTGTATCAAACGGTCCCTTCGGAAGAATTTCTTCGGAAGAGAATGATAGAGTTCTTAAAAAGCGATGAATCTGAAAAGAAGGTTATAATTATTTCGGACTCCAAGCATAAGGCTGTAAGTGATCAGTTAAATAGTGAACTTCCCGGAGCTGTTCAGATTTTTTCAAGAAAGAATAAGGAAGGCCGGGATTCGCAATATATATTGGTTGATGACCTGGAAAGACATTTAGAAAAGGGGAAGACCCTTGTGCTCCTGGAAACGGATAACGAAGGATTTATTTCAAATGTAACCAGTATGCTAAGTGCATTTAATGGCGTCGATCCTGAATCACAAGAAGAGCGTGAAATCATACTGATGACAACAGACAGGAACAAGGCGTTTCAGGGAGCTAATATTTCTAACTATGATCTGTCCAGTTTGCATTTTCATTTTCCTTCAGCCTACAAAACTGTCGAAGGAGATTCAAAAGACGCATTTATTAAAAAATACAAGAGTGAATATCGCGCTGAGCCAAATCGCTATGCAATCAGGGGATTTGATCTGACTATGGATATTTTACTCAGATTAGCGACAGAAGATTCACTGGAGGGTATATCTTCTAACGATATAGAAACCGAATATGTTGGGAATAAATTCAGGTATTCAAAGAAAATGTTCGGTGGATATTATAATGAATCGGGTTATATCGTCAAGTATGATGACCTCCGAATTGTAGAAGTTCAGGAATGACATCCAAGGTGACATATTTGGGTCAGTTACGGACCAAGAATCAACATTTAAAATCGGGAAACACTTACCCAACAGATGCTCCCGTCGACAATAATGGTAAAGGTGAGGCGTTTTCACCTACAGATACTGTTGCTACCGGTTTGGCCAATTGCATGCTAACGGTAATGGGGATCAAGGCTGAGCGGATGGATATTGATATGTCGGGAACGACAGCTGAGGTGACCAAGATCATGGCCTCAGACCCAAGACGAATTTCAGAGATTGTCATCGATATTGACTTTCCGATTCAAGCCGATGAAAAGACCAGGGCCATATTAGAAAACACGGCCCGGACCTGTCCTGTTATTTATAGCCTGCATCCTGATATCAAGAAGGTGGTGACCTTTAATTGGTTGTCATGATTCAGCTTTTTCTTTCAATTTTTTTAAGTTCCATATTCTGGCAACAGGAACCCGTTATGGCCTGGAATGCCAATGTCCGTCTCGAATGGTCAGATTTTAAGGCAAGTCCTCAGCAAAGAGCAGAGGTTATTGCCGTCACAGCATCCGGATTGTCTTTTGGTTATTCCACAACCCGTTACCCGAATGGCAGGATCGATTACGAATTCGATGTAACGGCACATTTTTACCCGGAAAAATCATGGTTTATGAAAGACCTGGTTACCAATATCACTTTGAGCCATGAACGCCTGCATTTTGATATAACCGAATTGCATGCCAGGAAATTCAGGAAGCGTGTGAAAACTGCCAGATTTAGCTCAAACATAGATGCCGAAATTGATGTCATCTATAACCAGATCAATAAGGAACTACGGGCTATGCAGAAACAATATGATACCGAAACAAGTCATTCCAGGCTTGTGGAAAAACAGGAAGAATGGAATCGTCAAATACAGGAAGAATTGAAGAAAATGGAAGCGTACAGGTAATTTATCAGCGCTCACTAATAACTAATCTTTCTCCTGTACCAGTGAAAATTACGCTGTTTTCATGGATTTTCATTTCAGCCTCTCCTTCAATCACGTCATAAGTACCATTTGCTAATTTGACAATCATTTCCCATTCTGAATGGGTTTGTTCTATGGTATATGAACGTTTGCCAGATCGGGAATCGTAATAAACAGAAAGCTCATTATCAGCTATTTTCACCTGCTCAAGAGATGCATGATCCCATTTTGATGGCATTTGAGGATTGATGGTTACTTGTTTATCTGAAGCCATCGGCTGAATTCCAAAAAACTGGTTTACAATGGGAACGGCAAAGCTGTATATATTCCAGGCCTGGGTCATCATACCGTAATCTGGCGAAACCTCATAAATACTGCCGGGAAGGGCAAAATTGAATGTCCGGGTCATACGCTCGAGGTAATTCAAGGCTTTATCAGGTCGGCCGTAGTTGTTTTCAGCCACAGCCTGAACGCCCGTTGGAAGAGTCATAACAGCACCTGTATAAGAAAACACCTTACTCCCTTTAAATGATCCATCGTCTGAACCTGCGCTTTCATCCCGGTCTATTCCGGTTACAAAAACCCCAAATGGATTTACAAATTGCTCCGCAGTATTCAGCGCTCTTATGGCTTTGTCATCATCGGCAATTCCCATTTCCATAGGCGTATTCACGACCCAATTATGATGTAATACAAAAGGCCTTGGCTCAGCAGATGGATTATCCAATATCGCTTTTTGAGTGTCCCTGAGTTCCTCAATGGCCCAGGGTTTATTCAGTGTATCAGCTCGTACTATGGCATCTTTAATTAGATGAAGCGCTTGTTCATCGGTGCCAATAAAATCTGCATAGGAATCAAATGGCTCAGACCAGAAATCCTGGTTGATCTTTAATCTTAAATTATCAGCCAGCTCTTTATATTCCTTCGCCCGGTCTCCATCTTCAAGAACCTGGGCAATCTGTGCGGCATCTTCAAACGCCCTTTGAGTATAGG
>JABDPU010000189.1 GCA_013042625.1 Flavobacteriaceae bacterium
GGAGAGTATCAATACCGTGGTCGACCTGGCAACAAAAAAAGGAAGAGGAGGTTTTACAGGAAACCCGGAAGACGACTATAAGTTCAAAACACCTCAGCTATACAATTTGAAAGATGTGAATTTCTACGGTCATGGGGCAAGCTTTGAGTCTCTGAGAGAAGTTGTGGAATATAAAAACAATGCTCTTCCCGAGAACCTAGAAGTACCTTCAAATAAATTATCCCCATTATTCACACCTTTAAATCTTAATGAAGACCAAATCGACAAGTTGGTGCTTTTTTTAGAAAACGCCTTATACGACCCCAACCTGTATCGTTATGTTCCTGAAGAATTACCAACAGGAAGCTGCTTCCCAAATGCTGATTATATGTCTGTCGAAGAACTTGGCTGTGAATAATTAGGTATGTTTAATTTTTATAGCTAATGTAGATTATTGAAACTAAATTGTAGTTTAGTAATCTAAGATGTCGCTTTCAAAATCTAAATATTCCGAGCTCATAAAAACCGAAGCCAAACGCCTCGGTTTTTTGTCTTGTGGTATAAGCAAGGCTGAATTTCTTGAGGAGGAAGCACCTCGGTTGGAGAAATGGCTTAACAATAACATGCATGGCGAAATGAAGTATATGGAGAATCATTTCGACAAGCGCCTTGACCCGACCAAATTGGTTGAAGGATCAAAAAGTGTGATCTCACTCATCTATAATTATTACTCCTGTGATTTGCAGGAGGACCCCGAGGCACCAAAGATCAGCAAATATACCTATGGCACCGACTATCATTTTGTGCTTAAAGACAAACTGAAACATCTTCTCTCCTTTATAAATGATGAAATTGGGGAGGTACACGGCAGGGCCTTTGTCGATTCTGCTCCTGTTTTAGATAAGGCCTGGGCGGTAAAAGGTGGATTGGGCTGGATGGGAAAACACACAAATGTGTTGACCCAAAAGGCAGGCTCATTCTATTTCATTGCAGAGCTGATCGTTGACCTGGATTTGGACTATGACCACCCGGTAACAGATCACTGTGGGGATTGTACGGCCTGCATTGATGCCTGTCCCACAGAGGCCATCACGGAACCTTATGTTGTAGATGGCAGTAAGTGCATATCATATTTTACTATTGAACTGAAGGACAGCCTTCCACCAGACTATAGTGGAAAATTTGATAATTGGATGTTCGGCTGCGACGTTTGCCAGGATGTTTGTCCGTGGAACCGTTTTTCAAAATCGCATCGTGAACCCTTGTTCAACCCTCATCCTGAATTACTGTCTATGACCAAAAATGACTGGCAGGAGATCACCAAAGACGTATTTAACGAGCTATTCAGAAAAAGTGCTGTAAAACGGACGAAATTTGAAGGCCTGAAGCGAAATATCAGCTTTCTTAGCTCATAAATGGAAGGTTTTCATATTATTTTAATAGGTTTACCTTTACATTTCATACTTCCCTGATCCTACCTGTTGCCGAAAATTTTATTGCTTAATGAGTAAACAAAGTAAACGCCGTGAGGCTCTCGTATATCATGCCAAACCTATTCCGGGTAAGATCAAGATCGTGCCAACAAAAAAATATGCCACTCAGCGAGACCTGGCACTGGCATATTCACCTGGGGTCGCTGAACCCTGCCTGGAAATTGAGAAGAACAAATCGAACGTATATAAGTACACGACCAAAGGAAACCTGGTTGCAGTAATATCAAATGGGACTGCTGTCCTTGGCTTAGGGAATATTGGTCCTGAGGCGTCCAAGCCCGTTATGGAAGGTAAAGGACTGCTGTTCAAAATTTTTGCAGATATAGATGTATTCGATATTGAAATCGATACTGAAAATGTTGATGAATTTATTCAGACCGTAAAGAACATTGCACCCACTTTTGGGGGCATTAACCTGGAAGATATTAAAGCTCCGGAAGCGTTTGAGATAGAACGGCGACTAAAGGATGAGTTAGATATCCCTGTGATGCATGATGATCAGCACGGGACGGCAATTATTTCTGCTGCTGCTCTACTTAATGCCGTTGAGTTGACAGGAAAGAAAATAGATGAGGTTTTGATGGTGATCAGTGGAGCCGGTGCTGCGGCAATTTCCTGCTCAAGGCTTTACCAGGCATTCGGGGTAAAAAAGGAAAACATGGTTATGCTCGACAGCAAAGGGGTGATCAGAAAAGATCGTGAAAACCTGACTTCAGAAAAGGCCGAGTTTGCTACGTCAAGAGATTTAAATGACCTGGAGGACGCCATGAAGGGAGCCGATGTTTTTATTGGTTTGTCTATGGCCGATTTAGTTTCTCCTAAAATGCTCCTGAGCATGGCAAAAGATCCTATTGTTTTTGCTATGGCTAATCCCGATCCTGAAATCCCATATAAATTGGCGATGAAAACCCGGGATGATATTATTATGGCCACAGGAAGAAGTGACCATCCGAACCAGGTAAATAATGTTTTAGGCTTCCCTTTTATTTTCAGGGGAGCACTCGATGTCAGGGCGAAATCAATTAATGAGGCCATGAAAAAAGCTGCGGTTATCGCACTTGCCGAATTGGCCAAGGAACCAGTTCCTGAACAGGTCAATATAGCCTATGATCAAACCCGATTGAATTTTGGCAGGGATTATATCATTCCTAAACCCTTTGATCCCAGGCTTATTGCCGTTGTTCCTCCGGCCGTGGCTAAAGCAGCCATGGAAAGTGGAATAGCCCAGGAACCAATTGAAAATTGGGCGGCTTATGAAGAATCCCTAATGCAAAGGCTGGGTTCAGATAATAAGATCGTGAGACTGATGCATGGCAGGGCCAAATCTAATCCGCAACGTGTCGTCTTTGCCGAAGCCGATCAACTCCCGGTATTGCGAGCGGCACAAATTGTCCACGATGAAGGTATAGCTCACCCCATTTTACTGGGTCGGACCGATACGATTAAAGATTTGATGGAAGAAATCGAGTTTGATGCCGATGTTCCTATAATTGACCCAAAGAGCGATGAAGAATTAGAGCAGAAAAACAAATATGCCGAAGTATATTGGGAAAGCAGGAATCGAAGGGGAATCACCCTTTATTCGGCTCAGCAGTTAATGAGAGAACGCAATTATTTTGCGGCTATGATGGTTAATGAAGGTGATGCCGATGCATTGGTAACCGGGTTTTCGAGAGCATATCCCAAGGTAGTAAAACCAATTCTGGAACTTATTGGCCTGGATAAGGGCGCAACCCGAATAGCCACCACAAACGTTTTAATGACCTCTCGCGGACCGATGTTTTTAAGTGATACGTCCATAAATGTCGATCCAACTCCTTCTGATCTTGCCAAAATTGCTCAGATGACTGCTACCACCGTAAAAATGTTTGGAATGGAACCTGTCATTGCAATGGTATCATTTTCCAATTTTGGTTCTTCAGAAAATGATAATGCAGCTAAGATTCGAAAAGCAGTGTCGTATTTACACCGTCGATATCCTGAATTATTAGTAGATGGGGAACTGCAGACTGACTTCGCTTTGAATAACGAAATGCTTCAGGATATATTCCCATTTTCCAAATTAGCGGGTAAAAAGGTGAATACTTTGATTTTTCCAAACCTGGATTCAGCGAATATCACATATAAACTTCTTAAGGAACTCAATCAGGCCGATAATATCGGACCGATTATGATGGGATTAAAGAAACCGGCCCACATCCTTCAGCTTGATGCCAGTGTAGATGAAATAGTCAATATGACTGCCATAGCGGTCATCGATGCCCAGAAAAAGCAAAAAAGGGACGCGAAATCTTAAGTATTTTCAAGCCTAACGGGCGGTTTTATATATAAATATTTTATTACATTTGGTTCCATAAGAATCAAATCTTAATGATTACTCATATAGAGGGAAAACTAACCGAAAAAAACCCCACCGATGTGGTTATTGATTGCAACGGTATTGGTTATCTACTCAATATTTCATTACATACCTATTCTCAGATTCCTGATGATGAGAATTTGAAATTATATACGCATTTTCAGGTCAAAGAAGATTCCCATACACTTTATGGTTTTTCCTCCAAAACAGAAAGAGAGATTTTCAGGTTATTGATATCTGTCAGCGGGATTGGAGCCAGTACAGCCAGGACCATGTTGTCATCGTTAAACCCTGATCAGGTGAAGGATGCAATTGCCAGGGAAGAGGTAGCTACAATACAGTCGGTTAAGGGAATTGGACTGAAGACGGCCCAGCGTGTAATAATAGATTTGAAGGACAAAATTTTGAAAGTACATCAATTAGATGATTCTTCCGTGTTCACAGGCAATACAAACAAGGATGAAGCGTTATCTGCTTTAGAAGTTTTGGGCTTTTCTAAGAAGCAGGCTGAGAGGGTTGTTGATAAGGTAGTTGCCGATGAACCGCAAGCCTCTGTTGAAGCCATAATTAAAAAGGCCTTAAAAAATCTGTAAAGTGTTTTGAACGTTACGACCAACTTAAAATTTACCAGTACTGCCCGTTATGTCTTCGCCCTCTGCGCGACACTGCTGATGTCTGCATTGGTTATGGCTCAGGAGACTCCCGTGGAACAAGACACCACAAGCACCGGACACTCCTTTCGGAATTTGATCTTGCCAAATCCCAATAGCATTGTTTCAAAATACACATACGACCCGATAACCGACCGCTATATTTATACCGAATCCCTGGGGAATTTCAATATCAACTACCCAATTATCCTTACCCCTGCTGAATTCAGGCAACTGGTCCTTCAGGAAAATATGAAGGCTTACTACAAACAAAAAATTGATGCTGCCGATGGGAAGAAGGAAGGAACAGAGGATATGCAGAAAAACCTAATTCCCGAATTATATGTGAATTCCAGTTTCTTTGAATCCATTTTTGGAGGCAATACCATTGAGGTAGTCCCTCAGGGTACCGTTGAGATGGATTTGGGTATACTCTATACCAAACAGGACAATCCATCTTTTTCACCGAGAAACAGAAGTAATTTCACCTTCGATTTCGATCAACGAATCAGCCTCAGCCTTTTGGGTAAAGTAGGTACCAGGCTGCAGGTTACAGCAACCTACGATACTCAGTCAACTTTTAATTTCCAGAACCTGATCAAGCTGGAATATACTCCAACAGAGGATGATATCATCCAGAAAATAGAAGTTGGTAACGTGAGCATGCCCATCAATAGTTCGTTAATTACCGGTGCTCAAAGTCTTTTTGGAGTAAAAACAGAGTTGCAATTCGGGAAAACAAGAGTAACCGGAGTTTTCTCTGAACAGAAATCTGAATCACGTACTGTAGTGGCACAAGGAGGCGGAACTCTGGAAGAGTTCAATTTCTTCGGATTGGATTACGATGAAAACAGGCACTTTTTCCTGGCGCAATACTTCAGGGATAACTATGACAAGGCGTTGCTTAATTACCCTTTCATTAATAGTACCGTTCAGATTACCAGGATAGAGGCTTGGGTCACCAATAGAAATAACCAAACAGATAATGTAAGAAATGTTGTGTCCTTTCAGGATCTTGGTGAATCCGATACTGTTGGGTCTGCGGTTGCAGTATTTGCCGGACCAGGAGCTTTTCCTGATAACGGTAATAATGCTTTTGACCCTACCAATATTGGCGGACCGGGTTCCGAATTGAATGATGCGATCAGGGATATTGCCACAGTACAATCCGGTATTTTGGTGCCCGGAGTAAATGAAGGGTTCGATTATGGCGTTCTTGAAAATGCCAGAAAGCTTAGAGAAGGACAAGAATATACTTTAAATACCCAGTTGGGATTCATTTCCCTGAATCAGCGCCTGCTGAATGATGAGATACTTGCTGTAGCTTTCCAGTATACGGTTGGCGATAAGGTGTTCCAGGTTGGTGAGTTTGCCAATGATGGCGTTGATGCTACTGATGTTACTGTTGATAATTCCGGGGTTCAGGTGGTAAATAACAATAGCCTGATCCTGAAAATGCTAAAGAGTGCAGTGACCAATGTCGATCAGCCGATCTGGGATTTAATGATGAAAAACATCTATAATACCGGTGCCTTCCAATTAAGCCAGGAGGATTTCAGGTTAAATATCTTTTATACAGAAACCTCGCCTTTAAACTATATAACACCGGTTGATGGGACGCCGTTCCCTGCACCCGGCCCTAATGAAGACCCACTTGAAGAAACGCCTCTTTTGCGAGTCTTCAATTTTGACCGTTTGAATTTTAATAACGATCCACAGTTCAATGGGGATGGATTTTTTGATTTTGTACCGGGAATAACTGTATTCCCTCAATTCGGGAAAATTGTATTTACAAAGGTTGAGCCTTTCGGGCGGTATTTATTCGATAAATTGGATATTGATAATAACCCTACCGATAATGAGGCCGATTATGAAGATTTAACCCAATACAATCCCAACCAGGAACGCTACGTATATGACAAACTCTATAAACAAACCAAAACGGCCGCGCTAGAAGATGCCGAAAAAAATAAATTCGAAGTCCGGGGCCGATATAAGGCCGAAGGCGGGGCGGGAATTCCCATCGGGGCATTCAATGTACCTCGGGGATCGGTTCGGGTAACGGCCGGAGGACGAGTACTGGTAGAAGGTGTAGATTACACGGTTAACTACCAGTTGGGAACAGTTCAAATCCTGGATCCGGCGCTTCAGGCTTCAAATACACCGATTCAGATATCGGTTGAGAACAATGCCGTTTTTGGTCAGCAGACCAGGCGATTTACCGGTTTGAATATCGAACATCAGTTCAATGAGAATTTCTTGCTTGGCGCGACTTTCTTAAATTTAAACGAGAGGCCCATTACGCAAAAAGCCAACCTGGGTACAGAACCTATAAACAATACCATAGTTGGTTTGAATGGAAATTTCTCGACCGAGGTTCCATTTTTAACCAGGATGGCCAACAAATTACCGAATATTGATACAGATGTACCATCAAATCTATCGATAAGAGGTGAATTCGCATACCTTTTACCAGGATCACCAAAAGGAACACAGCTTAATGATGAGGCCACATCATATATAGATGATTTTGAAGGCACACAAAATGCCATTGACCTTCAATCACCACAGTCGTGGTTTTTATCGAGTCGTCCCCAGGGTGTTGGAAATCCGGCCAATGATGTTCTCGGTATTGAAAGTGGTTATGACCGGGCTTTTATGAACTGGTATGCTGTCGATCCAATATTCTATAGCAACCAACGACCCCAGGGTATAACAGATGATGATTTATCCGATTTGTATACCCGAAGAGTATTTATAGATGAAATTTTTCCGCAGGTAGATTTAGTTCAGGGACAAACAACAGTTATAAACGCATTAGACCTGGTTTATTATCCCGATGAAAGAGGGCCTTATAATTACGATCCATCCGCTGTGAACGGACAGAACCCTTCAACGGCCTGGGCCGGTATCTCCAGACAGTTGACTTCAACAGATTTCGAACAGGCAAATGTTGAGTATATAGAATTCTGGTTGTTGGATCCATTCCTGGATAACCCCACCAATCCCGGTGGAAAACTAACCTTCAATCTTGGAAATATTTCTGAAGATGTTCTGAGAGACGGAAGAAAGCTTTATGAAAACGGACTGCCGGAAGATGGTAATGTTATTGGTGTTTTACCCCAGAGTGACTATGAAACTGTATATCCACAGAATCAATCACTGATCTATGCCTTCTCAACTTTAGGAGGCGAAAGAGAAAATCAGGATGTTGGTTATGACGGTTACAGCGACCAGGATGAGGCTTTAATTGCCGAATTCGGACCTTATTCTTCGGAAGAAGATCCATCGAATGATAACTATACCTACTTCCTGAATACCGAAGGAGATATATTCGAACGCTATAGAAAATACAACGGACTTGAAGGCAACTCCCCGGATACCTTTACAGATACAAATCGCGGTTCAACAACTCAACCTGATGTTGAGGATATTAACCGTGATAATACGATGAATACCATTGACAGCTATTATGAATATGAGCTTGATATTACTCCCGGCACACTTGCCGATCAGGCCAACCCTTTGATAGTTGACCGAAAAGAAGGAACGGTTTCCCTTCCTAATGGAAACTCCGCGACAACACGATGGTATCAATTCAGGATTCCGTTAACGGAACCGACAAACGAAATTGGTGGGATAACAGATTTCAGATCGATTCGCTTTGCTAGAATGTTTGTAAGGGATTTCAATCAGAAAACGGTATTGAGATTTGCGACCCTCGACCTTGTGCGTAGTGACTGGAGGCGATATCAATTATCACTGGATGACGAACCTAATAACGATAATGACCTGACTGATTTCTCGGTAGGGATTATTGGTATTCAGGAGAATGATGGAAGTTATGTCTCACCACCTGGAATAATTCGAGAGCAGCTTAATAATAACAATACAATCGTCAGGCAAAATGAACAATCTCTGGTTCTGAATGCCTGCCAACTTGAACCAAGGGACTCCAGGGCCGTTTTTAAAAACATCAATGTTGATATGCGTCAGTTCAAAAAACTGAGAATGTTTATGCATGTCGAGGAGGGAGATGACCCCGGATTGGGTGATGGAGAAATGGTTGGTTTTATCAGGATGGGTAATGACTTTACCCAGAACTTCTACCAGATTGAAATTCCATTACAGGTTTCAGTTGGGAACTCATTGGATCCTGAAGCCGTTTGGCCAGAGATTAATGAAATAAATTTACCGATAGAAGCACTCGAAAAAATTAAATCTCTTGGTATTTCTGCAGGATCCCTTCTGAATGAGGATCCCACTTATTATGATGTCATTGATGGCGGACTGGTTGAAACTCCAGTAGCGGAATTTTCGCCTCGTCAGTTGGGTCAACAGAGAATAGCCATAAAAGGAAATCCGAATTTTGGAGATGTCAGAACCTTGATTGTAGGGGTGAAGAATGTGAGAAACGACAACTTGGATATTTGTGGTCAGGTTTGGTTTAATGAGCTTCGTTTATCCGATATGGATAATGAAGGCGGATGGGCGGCAGTGGTGTCCATGGATTCGAATGTTGCCGATTTCATGAATATCAGCGCTACAGGAAGAAGAAGTACTACTGGTTTCGGATCGATAGAACAGGGGCCGGTTCAGAGAAGTATTGAAGATGTTCAGCAGTATGATGTTGTGACTAACATCAATCTCGGTCAACTGCTCCCTAAAAGCTGGGGCTTGCAAATTCCATTTAATTATGGTCAGAGTGAAGAATTGATAACTCCAGAATATGATCAGCAGTATAAAGACGTTAAGCTGGACAATAGGCTGGATGCAGCTGAAAGCGAAGAACAGAAGGAGGTCATCAGAAACCAATCTGAAGATTACACCAAGAGAAAGAGTATAAACTTTATTGGGGTAAGAAAACAGAGAACTGGTGACAAAGCACCAAAGTTTTATGATGTGGAGAATTTTACCTTCAACTATTCATATAACGAAATTCAACATCGGGACTTTGAAATTGAACGATCATTGGATCAGAATGTTCGAGTAGGTGCAAACTACGCCCATTCTTTTGATCCGGTTAAGATCGAGCCCTTTAAAAAGAATGATTCTTTATTCCGGGGGAGTTATTGGAAAATACTCAAAGATTTCAACTTAAACCTGCTTCCAACCAGCTTTACACTTAACACCGATTTTGTCAGGCAGTTCAACAGTCAGAAATTCAGGGAAATCGATCTTGGAGGAGATAACATCAGTATCGATGAATTGTTCAAGCGTAATTACACCTTCGATTTTCAGTATACGATCAACTGGGATTTATCCGACGCCTTAAACCTTAATTTTACTGCTACTAATAATAATATTGTCAGGAATTATTTTGTTGACGATGTACTGAATGGTGCACAGGATCCTGATCTCAACGTCTGGGACGGTTTCTTTGATGTTGGTGATCCCAACAGACAATTCCAAAGATTAGGATTGAATTATGAGCTGCCACTTTATAAAATACCAACCTTTAGTTTCCTCAGGGCTACTTATTCCTATACAGGTGATTTTCAATGGCAGAAAGGATCGGATTTGTTTCTGAATTTACCAGTTACTGATGATAATACAGGAGAAACCACCTTCTATAACCTGGGTAATACAATATCGAATGCAAATACACACACTTTGAACAGTACTCTGGACATGCAACAGCTGTACAGATATGTGGGATTGGTAAAGAAGACTGGCAGAGCTGCCAGGCCTGGACGTTCAACTCCATCAAAATCCGGAACACCGCCGGGACAGGCTCAGCAAACCGACAACCAGGAAAAGAAAACCTCCAAGGTGTTCAATACGATGGTTGACATTCTAACAATGGTGAAGCGTGTTCAGTTTAACTATAACGAAACCAATGGATCATTTCTGCCGGGATATTTACAAACCCCCGGTTTTATAGGAACTTTTAAGCCTTCTTTCGGATATACCTTTGGCAGCCAGCGTGATATCAGAAGTAAGGCAGCCAGGAATGGCTGGTTAACGGTATTTCCGGAATTCAACCAGCAATATGCCGAAACGCATACCAGTAACATGGATTTTGTGATTAATGTTGAACCTTTACCCGATTTGAAGATCGATTTTACAGGCGGGCGGACCTTTTCAGAAAATCTTACCGAGAATTTCAGGGTTAGTGACTACCTGGGTAATGACGGCTTACCCGGAACGGATGGGGTATTAGACTATGAAACCCTTATCCAGAATACCTTCGGAAATTTCAATATTTCTACTAATATGATCAAAACTGCCTTTAGCAGAAGTGATGAGACCACTTCACTGGCATTTGATGATTTCAGGGAAAACCGATTGATCATTGCACGCCGTTTAGCGGAAAGGGCAGGAGTTGATTTTACTAACCCGAACAATTTTGAAGACGGAGATTTACAAGGATTTCCATTGGGTTATGGAAAGACTAACCAGGCGGTATTACTCCCTGCATTCCTCTCGGCATATACCGGAACAAATGCAAATAAAATAACCCTTCGTGCCCTACGGGATGTACCTATTCCGAATTGGAACCTGAAGTATACAGGCTTTATGAAGATGAAATGGTTTAAGAAGACCTTTAAGCGGTTTTCTATAACACATGGGTATAATTCATCATATACCATCAACCAGTTCAGGGCGA
>JABDPU010000180.1 GCA_013042625.1 Flavobacteriaceae bacterium
AATCACCCTTAGCCGAATAGCCCCTGGCCATTCCGTAATGAACCGGCCATGTATCTTCGTGATTTTCAGCATTAATTTTAAACACTTCCAGCGCTTTGTCGGTCATACCCATACCAATAAATGTTCGCCCAATCTGATGAACTTCAAGAATGGTAGCCTGCGGAATAAAACCTTCTAATGTGGTTACGGCTTCATCTTTCCGATCAAGCTTAGCCAGGATCTGTGCCTTTATATTGATGTTGTTGAAATTAGGTTGGCTAAAAAATTGTCCGGCTATAGTTCCCTCGATCCATGTCAGAGCTTCATTCAAATCTCCATTGTTATTCAGAGAGAAATTTGCAGCCTGTTCCCAAGTTTGCCTAGTAAAACCAGGCTGATCCTGTAATTTTTTTCTGATATCGGTCAGTACAATGTCAGCAACATCGAATTCAATTTTAAATGGAATTTGTTTTTTCTCCCATTTCAATACTGCTGTTGCTGACTTAGCTGTTACATCAACAAACTCATAGGTGAGTTGTTCAACATGCGGGCCACTCATTGAATTGACATCAACGCGTAGGGCATCTTCAGACGGATCATAGAAAAAACTACCCCATGCTGTAGAGTTCTTCGAAAAAATAACTGTGACTCTCCCATCTTCATTAATCATCATATGAAGTCCATATTTACCGGCTTTTAATGGTTGACCTTCAACAGTAACATCATGGGTGAATTTAATTACCGTGTTCTCGTTTGCTCCTGCACGCCAGGGTGCTTCCGTAGAAGTCCCAAAACCCAGGTTATTCATACCATATGGTACCAACTTCCCCCAAACTTCCCGACCATTTACACTTGGCCTGGAATAATGAATATAAACTTTGGAAATTCCTACAGTTTGAGAAACTGAGGCCTGTTGACTGGCACGCGGTAAATCTAACAACTGAGCATATGATTGCTCAGTGGAGAGGGCACAAAAAATAAGGGCAATAAACAGAATTGCTGAGTTAAATTGTTTCATCCTAAGTGATTTAATTGAGTTGATTACTTCCAAATTACGACAAATCAAGGGCGCTGTAGTTACAGATCTGTTAATTAACTATTCATTAAGAAGCTCTGCGATAAATGTTTCAAAATCCGACTTGAAAGCCTCATATTTATCGCCAGTAGCAGGTCCGTTGAACCCGGTATGAATCTTTTTTACCGCACCCTTCTTATCAATAAAAAGAGAAGTTGGATATGAGAGCACATGATTCAGCATAGGTAGTTTCTCCTGTGCTTTTGATTTACTTGATGTACCCACCTGTGCAAGAAGTACAGGATATTCAATACCTAATCTGGACCTCAGTCGTTCTATTCCTTTAAATGCAGCCGCTTCGGTTTTCGCATATTCAAATGCCAATGCGACAAACTCCAGGTTTTTGTCTTTATTTTTTTTATAAAATTCGGAATAATAACGGCTTTCATCCAGGCAGTTCGGGCACCATGTTCCCATGATCTGAACAACAACAACTTTATCCTTAAATCGTTCATCTTCCAGTGAAATCAGATTTCCCGATTCATCAGGAAATGAAAACTCAAATTTATCATAACCCGCTTTCAGAAAAGTCAATGAATCGGCATCTGGTAGTTCAAAATTATCATTTCTTTTGGCTATAAAGGGTTCCTGGAAATGGTTCCCCGAATAGAATGAGCCTTGCATTGTGGAATCTGTTATTTCTGCTTTAAAATAAAACGCGTGAGCTCCATCAAAAGCCGATAATTTGAGCTGATCTCCATCTAACACACCTTCCAGATATCGGTAATCACCGATTTTCGTCCTAAACGTTCCGAATATCTTATTGCCTTGCTGATTAAAAATTCCCTTAGCCGGGTACTCATCATCGGGCACACCCTGGCTAAAGACGGCTTCCCAGTTACCCGTAATATCATGCCGTGAATCATTCTCAATATTGTAACGGATATCACTACCATATTCCGCAGAAAACGGCACCACCCGATCTAAACTTTCTTTTATATAACTTCCTTTGAGATTATTACCGTCCATCACACAAGCCAGATAACCTTCAAAAACAGGGGGCCGGATATAGACTGAATCCTTTACATATCGGATATCATCAACAGTTATGACCTCATCTGCGTTGTATATTTCAATCTTATCGGGAGAAACAACCTTAAAATTAAACGCCAATATCTCAGCATCCTGAACCTCCAGGGTACCTCGGTACATGCCCTGAGGTAATTTTTCACCGTCTGGTGACTGACATGATACAAACAGGCATAAAGAGAGTATGAGGGTTACGAATGCTTTCATAAACGGATATTTAAAAAAAAGGCGCTAATTCCTTAACGCCCATAATTTAAGTCAGTCGGACCTATTGTTTTTTCTGTTTTACTTTTTCAAGTTTTTCCTTGAGGACATTTGTTTCCGATTTGTTCTTTGAAACAGTTTCCTTTAATTTCTTCAAACGTCCTTCTGCTTTAGCAATACTGGCTTCCTGAGCTTTGATTTGTTCATCGGTTAATTTACCTTCGGCCTTAGCTGCTTCCAGCTTATCCTTGGCAGCTTGAATCCTGGACTGGGCCTTAACTGAAACCTCTTCTGCATTTTCTAATGATTGCTCTTGAGCATTTAACTTTTTCCTGGCTTCGGCTGCACGCGCCTGTCCGAATTCACGACCTTTTAATTCACCCTTATTCTTACCATAGGCATTTCCTTCGTCATCTTCATCTAACTCCTTTTCCTTAAGTTCCTTTTCAGCCATTTTCAATTCTTTGGCGGCTTCTTTTTCTTCCTTGCCCATCTTCCTGGCCTCATCACGGATTTCCTTATCTTCCTGTTTAGTCTGAACCTTTAGTTCTTTTATTTCCTCTTTCTTAAGAGCCTGCTCTTCTTTTACCTTTGCCTTAGCTTCCTGCTTCAGTTCTTTAGCCTCCTTCTTCATCATTTTAGCTTCCTGTCCCTTATTGGTCTTCATTTCCTTTTTCACCTTCTCTTTTTGCTGGGCTGTCACAAATTGAGGTGCCAACATCATCAATCCTACAAAAAGGATTAAAATAAATTTTAACTGTTTCATTTTCAATGTTTTATTTTTTTAAATACTATCTAATTCCTTTAATGCCTCCTCGAGTTCTTTGGTATCGGTTTCCAACGATTTGGCATTTTCTTCCATCTGAGCTTCGATGGCTTCTACTTCCTGAACCACTTCAGCTGCCTCAGCTTCTTCCTTCTTTTTATCGCGACAGGACATCATAAAAATAATGACCAGTCCGAATATTAAAATATTCTTGGGATTCATATACTATAATTAAAGGTTAATAACCGAAAATACAATTTTCTTCAGAGTATTTGAATGCAATTCTCAATATTTTATCTTTGCGGTTTACGAAGACCCGCTTATGAAGATTTCCTATAATTGGCTCAAGCAGTTTTTAAACCTGGATTGGGAAGCTGAAAAAACAGCAGAATTACTTACTGATCTCGGATTAGAAGTTGAAGGTGTAGAAGAATTCCAATCTGTCAGTGGTGGATTGGAGGGTGTTGTCGTTGGTGAAGTGCTGAGTTGTATTCAGCATCCTAATGCCGACAGGCTTAAATTAACCACCGTTGATCTCGGCAATGGAGAACCTGTCCAGATTGTCTGTGGAGCGCCTAATGTAGAGCAAGGCCAGAAAGTTCCTGTAGCGACCATTGGAACCACCCTTCACCCGATTTCAGGGGATGAATTCAAAATCAAGAAAGGAAAAATAAGAGGTCAGGAAAGTCACGGTATGATCTGTGCCGAAGACGAATTAGGTCTGGGCAGCTCGCATGATGGGATCATGGTCCTTGATCCTAAACTCAAGGCAGGGACACCTGCTGCCAAGGTGTTTGATATAGAAACCGACCGTATATTCGAGATTGGGTTAACACCCAATCGTGCCGATGCCATGAGCCATTATGGTGTAGCCCGAGATCTGAAAGCAGGGCTTCTTCAGAAGGAAATCAATGTTGAATTGATAACACCTTCGGTGAGTGCTTTTCATGTGGATTCACGGACTTTGAAAATTGATGTAGATGTTGTTGACCTGGATCGTGCGCCGCGTTATTGTGGCGTTACGATAAGCGGATTAAAAGTGGAGGAATCACCAACCTGGCTTCAGAATCGATTGAGGTCTGTTGGCTTGTCACCTATCAACAACATTGTTGATGCAACAAATTATGTACTGCATGAACTGGGACAACCTTTGCATGCCTTTGATGCAGCCAAGATCACAGATAATAAAGTGGTCGTAAAAACGCTTCCCAAAGGAACCAAATTCATCACACTTGATGAGGTTGAGCGTGAATTACATCCGGAAGACCTTATGATATGTGATGGTGTAAAACCAATGTGTATCGCAGGTGTTTTTGGAGGAATTCATTCCGGAGTTTCAGAAAATACAACCAGTATTTTCCTTGAAAGTGCCTATTTCGATCCGGTTAGTATTCGTAAAACGGCAAAGCGACATGGTTTGAATACAGATGCTTCCTTCAGATTTGAGCGAGGTATCGATCCCAATATAACGGAATATGCACTAAAGCGTGCAGCCTTGCTCATAGCAGAGGTTGCCGGAGGTGAGATAAGCGGTGACGTTTTCGATTCTTATCCGAATAAGATCGAAGACTTCCAGGTAGTGATGTCATTTGATAACGCCAAACGCCTTATAGGGGAAGAAATCCCCAGGGAGACGATTAAGGCCATCCTGATGTCACTTGAAATCAAAATTAATAATGTAACCGAAACCGGACTCGGCTTAACCGTCCCAGCTTATCGCAACGATGTGCAGCGTGAGGCCGATATCATTGAAGAAATCCTCAGAGTATATGGATATAATCGCATTGGGACATCGGAAAAACTAAACGCCTCCATTGCCTATACGTCCAAATACGAAGATTTTCGCATTCAGAATGTAATTGGCAATCAACTTGTATCACAAGGGTTTTATGAAATGATGGCCAATTCATTAACCACAGGACGGTATACCGAATTGAGTGAAGATATCGATAGCGCTAACACAGTGAGTATCTTAAATCCACTTAGCCAGGACCTGGCAAGTTTGAGACAGAGTATGTTATTCGGTGGATTAGAAGTATTATCCTATAACCTGAACAGGCAACAGAACGATCTTAAATTGTTCGAATTTGGTAAAACTTATTGGAAGAAAGATTCCAAGTGGTTAGAAAACAAACACCTTGCCTTGTTCGTGACAGGAAATAAGGATGATGAAAGCTGGAATATCGAGAAAAAGGAAACTGATTTCTTTTTTGCGAAAGGTGTTATCCAAACTGTATTAAAACGATTGGGACTAAAAAGGATAGTGGAAGGCGGACTGAAATCGGACTTGTTTTCAGAGGGCATATCCCTGAGTTCCGATTCAAAAGCTATTGTGGAATTCGGACTGGTGAAGAGGTCCATTCTTAAAACATTTGACATCGATCAAAATGTGATCTATGCTGATTTCGACTGGGACCGGATCCTTGAACTGGTTCCTCACCAGGAAATTGTCTTTGAAGAAATTCCAAAATTCCCTGAGGTGCGTCGGGATTTTGCTTTGCTATTGGATGATGGCGTAAGTTTCGATGCTATTAAAAAAATCGCATTAAAGTCTGAGCGCAAACTTCTGAAATCGGTTAATTTATTTGACGTCTATCAAGGTAAGAATCTACCCAAAGGGAAGAAGAGTTATGCAGTTAGCTTTGTTATGCAGGATAACCGTAAGACTTTGACTGATAAACAAATAGACAAGATCATGTCTAAACTTCAATCTAACTTTGAAAAAGAATTAGGGGCCGAATTGCGTTAATTTTCAAAATCTTTTTCTGATTTGTGTGAAAGTAATTTATAATATAACTTAGCACAAAAATTGCAAAAAGGAAAAGATGATTAAGCGCACTAATGCATTAAAAAAGTTGCAGTCTGCCCAATCTAAGCTCCTCAAAGGGCATGACATTCTGGAGCAGGTGAAAGCTATTCTCGATGCGGATTCCAAAGTAGAAGACAGGATTACAGATACACTTAATTCTGGAAGTACCGGAGAATCGAATTCACTCAATATTGACCTTCTGGAATCGAATCGCATCTATCATATCGAAGCCATTAAACAGACTTGCATTGAATATCGTCTCCGCTTTCTGGACTCGCGACTGTTTAAAAATGACATTCCCAGGGAAGCTATTCAGGAAATAAAAAAACTGGAAAAAGCGCATCATATCGAATTAAAAGCGTTCCGCATCATGGCACCTTCCAAGCTGTTTAAACTGGAGAATGCTGACGATCCTGTACTCTTCGTTCCGATAGGTAATAGTTATTACTACCTGATCCATAAATGGGGTAATGATCTTCATCCTTTGAGAAAATGGATTATGAAGCCATTCAAGAATGTAGTCAATATGGTCTTGACACTGTTTTTAATCAGCATTCTTTCAACGAATGTTTTGGTAGAAACCCGCTATGGTTCGGGATTAAGCGGTGGAGAAATGATGATAATCTTTTTGTTTGTATTTAAATCATTCGTCGCAATGGTGTTGTATTATGGTATTGCATTAGGAAAAAACTTCAGCAATGTGACCTGGGACAGCAAGTATTTCAATGCTTAGATAGGAGATCTTTCAAATGTGTTTCTACCATATTTAGCGCCTTATCAATGGTCTCTAGTTTGGTGCGAAAAGCAAGGATTGCCATCCTGATCACGAACTTTCCATCTATTACAGTAGAACTCAAGAAAACCCGTCCATCTTCATGGATAGATTTCAAAAGGGCCCTGTTGAATGTGTTCTCATCTTCCGCAGGGTACCAGAAGTAACTCACAGAAAGGTCAGGTTCGGGACCTAGCTTAAACCCTAATTTGAGTAATCCTTCCCTGAAATAGCGGGTGAGTAACAATTTCTCTTCAAGACAGGCTTTAAAAGGCTCTATACCATGGAGTTGAAGTGGAAGCCACATTCTCAAACTACGGAAATGTTTTGTCAGTTCAGGAGAGACGTCGGCCGGATGGACCGGTGATTCTTCAGCCACGGCATCCTGCATATAATTGGCCCTGTAAACATGAGAGTGATAAACCGCTTCCTTATCCTTTACCAAAACAGCCCCAAGTCCGTATGGTAGGAAAAGGCCTTTGTGAGGATCAACTACAAGCGAATCTGAGCGTTCTATTCCTTTGAATTTTTCCTTAACCGAATCCACAAGAACAAAATAACCACCATAAGCCGCATCGATATGCAACCACAGATTGTGTTCCTCAGCAAGATCGGCAATCCTATCCATTGGGTCGATGGCTCCCGTATCTGTGGTTCCAGCCGAAGCGATGATTAAAAAGGGATGTAGCCCTTCTTTCTTATCAATTTTTATCTTGCCCTCTAAATCGGAAGTATCAATCCGATGAAAACTGTCAAGTTCAACATAACGTATCTGAACATCTTCAAGGCCGATAATTTTAAGGGCTTTATTAATGCAGTGATGCACCTGTGGACTCAAATAGATCACACTGTTTCTGATCTTTTCATTCTTAATACCATGTTTATCCCTTGCGGCTGTCAGGGCGATGAGATTTGCTATGGAACCTCCTGAAGCAAGATTTCCTACTGATGAACGAGGATAACCGAATATATCCATCATCCAGTCTAAGAGTTCGTGCTCAATAGCTACTCCTGCCGGACAAGAATAGTTAATACCAACATATTCATTGGTAACATCAACCAGGTAATCTGCAATTGCTGAAGTGTAAATACCGCCTCCTGGAATATAACCAAGATGGCCACCGGAAGCTGGTTTAATACCTTTTGCAGCTACTTCCCTATCATAAAGATCAAGTAAATCGGAGAGGGATTGTTTATGCGGCTTTAAAGCCATAGCATCAGGTGTAGCCTTTTCATTGCTGAAGGTTACTTTTTCGTCTAATTGGGAAATGAACTCTCCAGCATATTGCCCAACCTGGGTCAAATATTCCTGTCGACGTTTTTCACTGGGTTCAAGCTCTGAAGAAACTTCTTGAAGAGCTTTGATCTGATCGGTTAACTTGCTCACAGTTGGTACTTTGATTATCTCACATAAATTTAGGTTAATTTCAGGATTTGGAAAGAGGATAGTCCTTTATTTATAATGATTTTTTTCGTATCTTAATAACACTGAAAAACCATGATTTATGGAAACCCATTATAACAAAATATACAC
>JABDPU010000184.1 GCA_013042625.1 Flavobacteriaceae bacterium
AAATTGGATTGCACTTCCTTTAATCCGGATTGAAATGCTTTAATCACTTTGCCTCCCGGAAGGTGATCTGAACTCGATTGGATATGAATGGCCTTGATCCAGTCATACTGTTCTGAATATTGATCAATAATTTCACCACTATTATCGGTTGAATTATCATCAACCAGAATCAATTCATCTGGTTGTCTGTTTTGGGATACCAGGCTCTCAAGGCATTTCGGTAGAAATTCCTCTTCATTGTGGACCGGTATTACAATACAAACTATCAAAATCTAAATGCTTTTTTCCTGATGATGCCCCATTGACGACGTCTTATGAACATTCCGGCTTCCTTACTCACCAAAAGAGGCATCTTTTCATGTTTTGCCAATTTGTAGCCTTTAAGAATTTGTCCAAAATAAGATATTTTTCTTTTTCGAAAACTCTGTATGATGGCCCTTATTGTAGTCAGTACAGGCCCCATTCGCATTCCGTAAAGGACGCGACCTTGAGGTTCACCCCTGGATTTAAGATAGCGTGAGGCGGTAGGCTTTAAATGCTTAACCTTTAGGCTTTCATCAATTCGGTAAGACCAGCCATGAAACTCTGCAAGGAGTTCATCGATGGTGTCCCATCCGAAAACCGGTTTAATTCCCCCTATGTCTTCATAACACCCTCGCCTATATGCCTTTAAGGCTCCTCTTACATGATTTGCTCCTGTTACTGATTCTTTAATCCAATGACCGTTTTTCTCGACGGTACAAATTCCACCAAACATGCCAAGTTGCGGACTAGCCGAAAACTGATCTGCCATAATCTCTAAATAATTTGGAGGAAATATCAGGTCGGCGTCAAACTTGCATATAATATCATAATTGGGATTAGCCAACTCCAGGCCTTTTAGGAAAGCTTTGACGATCTTTCCACCAGGCTGATGCTCTGGGGTTGAAGCATGGTATATATAACGAACCTTGGATGTCTCAGCGACAATTTGATTTACAATAGATTTGGTATTATCGGTTGAATTATCATCAACCACAATTATTTCGTTAGGAAAAAGTGATTGGGATAGGAGGGACGACAGAGTTTTTGCAATGGTTTCCTCTTCATTGTGAACCGGTATGATTACACTTATGTTCATTTGCGACGTTCAGCATAAACAATATAATACCTTGGAACGAACCATCGCAAAATAGGTCGAATGCCAATTTTTTTAGTAGGATTGGTCCATTTTTTTCTATCCTTGATCTCCCATCCGCTTTTCTCCAATAGCCAGTCGAATTGCCAGTCTTCAAACTCATGGAAATGTCGATCCCACTGATCGGTTTTACTTCTATATGCAGGAGAAAACCATAATTTCAGTGGTACACTGGCAACCAGCTTATCAGCTTTTATTGAATTCAGTACCGTAAATGGTGAAAGCAAGTGTTCAAATATCTCGAATGCGGTTACGACTTCAGCATTTGAGTTGGAAATAAACGCAGTGTCTACATCAAGGTCTTCACCGCGAGTGTTTGTTACGGAGTATCCGCTGTCTTTCATCCTTTCAGAAAAAGGATTATTGACGCCGAGGTCCAAAATGTTTTCAGAGGTGGGAATATGATCCTTAAGAAATTCAAGTGTGAGTCTGTATCTCTTGTGCGGAAATTTTCCCTCGTACATTTTAATATTTGTATACTATAGCATTAATATGCATTCCTGCTCCAACACTGGCAAAAATGATGACATCACCCTTAGTGAGTTCATGATCGCCCATTTTGTTTTTGAGGATCAGGTCAAACAGAGTAGGGACAGTTGCTACGGAACTATTTCCGAGTTTATGAATACTCATTGGCATGATATCCTCAGGCATGTCGGCTTTGTAAAGTCGATAAAATCGCTTAATGATGGCCTCATCCATTTTCTCATTGGCCTGGTGGATCAGTATCTTCTTCACTTCCGAAATATCTATTCCACTTCTATCCAGGCACATTTTCATCGCCTTCGGAACGTTGTTCAGCGCGAATTCATAGATCTTACGGCCATGCATTTTAATGTAGCGGGTATCCCTGCACAAGTCCTGTTTGTTCGAATTTCCGAAGTACAAATAATAGGCTTCGTCATAAGTAAAGGAGGCCGTTTCATGATCGATAATTCCCCCTTCTTCATCGCTAGCTTCTACGATCGCTGCTCCGGCTCCGTCTGAGTAAATCATTGAATCTCGGTCATGCTTATCGACTACCCGGGAGAGGGTCTCGGTTCCGATCACAAGACATTTTTTTGCCATTCCAGCCTTGATAAAGGCTTGGGCCTGTATCAGTCCCTCAATCCAGCCTGGGCAACCAAACAAGATATCATAGGCAACACAAGACGGATTTTTTATTCTAAGGCTATGTTTTATTCTCGAGGCCAGGCAAGGCAAAATGTCGCTTTGAATGGCGTTGGCTTTTACATCTCCAAAATTATGTGCAACTATAATATAGTCAAGTTCTTCCGGATCAATTTTGGCATCTTCAATTGCTCGTTCCGCAGCAAAAAAACCAAGATCGGAAGAGGTTAGGTGAGACTTGGCATATCGACGTTCGTCAATCCCTGTGATGGCCTTGAATTTTTCAACAATAACTTCGTTTGGATAATCTATTGCCGAACCATCAATATTCAGAAATTCATGGTTGTGGAAATCTTCATTTTTTTCAACAATATCGGGAATGTAACTTCCCATTCCGGTTATGCGAATGTTCATTAAAGGAGAAATTTTACTGTTAAAATAAATAATCTGACAAAAATAAAACCATCTATATTGACAATTAAGAGTAAATCATATTAAAATACGATGCCCAAATTGAATTATACTTCCATGTAGTCCTCAATGGGAGCACAGGTACATATCAGGTTCCGGTCGCCGTAAGCCTCATCAACACGCCTGACACTGGGCCAAAACTTGTTATCTTCCACATATTCTAATGGAAAGCCAGCCTGTTTCCTGCTGTATGGTAAATCCCAATGGTCAGTGGTCAACATAGCCAGGGTATGTGGCGCATTTTTGAGTAAATTATTTTCCTGGTCCTCTATATCGTCAATCTCTTTCCGTATGCAAATCAATGCCTCACAAAATCGATCCATTTCAGCTTTATTTTCGCTCTCCGTAGGTTCGATCATCATTGTACCTGCAACCGGGAATGACACGGTTGGAGCATGGAATCCATAATCCATTAATCTTTTTGCAATATCAACCACCTCTACACCTTGTTCTTTAAATGGCCTGCAATCGATTATCATCTCATGTGCAGCACGGCCATGTTCGCCGGTATAAAGAGTTTCATAGGAACCGTGAAGTCGTTCCTTGATATAGTTTGCATTGAGGATGGCTATTTCCGTTGCTTTAGTTATTCCATCAACCCCTAGCATTTTGATGTAGCCATAGGAAATCAGGCATACCAGCGCAGAACCAAAGGGAGCTCCTGAAATTGCTGTGATAGCCTGTTCTCCGCCAGTTTTAATAACTGGATTTCCAGGTAAAAACGGAACGAGCTGTTCAGCAACGCATATAGGACCAACACCTGGTCCGCCACCGCCATGGGGAATTGCAAAGGTTTTATGGAGATTGAGGTGGCAAACATCAGCACCGATAATTCCAGGATG
>JABDPU010000186.1 GCA_013042625.1 Flavobacteriaceae bacterium
CAAGTTTCGGAGGTCGCATCAATGAGCAAAAATGCATTCTGCAGATACTTTAAAAAGCGTACGAATAAAACCTATATTCAGTTTTTGAACGAATTACGAGTGGAACAGGCCAGTAAATTGCTGCTTAGCAGACCCGATCTAACCATCGCAGAAATAGCTGAACAGTGTGGATTTCAAAATATTTCCAATTTCAACAGGCAGTTCAAAGGAATCAAGAATATGACGCCATCACAAACTCAGAAAATCTCTTGAAAAATGAAGAAAGAACTTTCTAATTTCATTCTCCTGCTGGCTATTGCCATAAGCCTTTATGGCCTGATTACCGGAAGGTATTTATTCTTGTTCCTGATTATTCCAATTGGATTTAGTTGGTTCCGTTCTAAAAAGAACTCAGGAGAGTAGCGCCCTTTTACTTTTTGGCATTCCTTTTACAACCATATCATAGGAATGATCGATGAGTTCCAGAATAAACTCCGGTTTTAATTCCATTTTGTAAATATCGATAGTATTCCAGTGCTTATTGCTGACATATGGCCCCGGGTATATGCTCTCATAACGATCCCTTAATTCGATGGTATATTCAGGATCACATTTCAGGGTAACAGAGGCCTCCCCTTTTTCCCATTTATCAAGCGGGGCAATAACAAACATCTTATTCAACACTTTAAAAACCAGGGTGTCCTGGTCAAAGGGAAACTCCTCGGTTGCTCCTTTTTTGGCAAGGCAGTGATTACGAATCTGATCGATCTTCATTTAATTCCTCAGGTTTGGGTGTTTCAATCTTTAATGCAGAAAAATCCAGGGTCCATCCGATAGTCTCTACCATAGTTTGTATGAGTGAAATTGCTTCCAATGCTTCTCCCTTTGCCACATCAAATAAACCACTTTCAGGAATCTTATCTTGAATATGTTTTTTAGCCTCAATCTGCAAGTCGCTCAGATCTGAGGCAGCAAACTTATTGAAGTAACCATCGCGCTTATCGTAATAATTGATTGTTGTATCGATAGACAAAACCTCCGGATTCGGGAAAGACCTCATGATTACCCGTTTGTTCTTAGTATCGGCTTCCATATGCACCTTTTTAAGGTCAAAGCCAATATGAGCTTTCGCATTGATAACGACCAGTGCCTTTTTTCGACTGGTGATCATATTGAGGAATTTCTGTTTGACGTCCTCATAATGATAGATCTCAGCAAAATCACCTTCAACCGTTATGAATTTACACACCCGCTTGACCTTATCGATTAGGATCACCGATTGTTGGCGTGTCAGTTTTTTATTCTGAAAATATCGGAAGGCATAAAACACTATGGCCGCGAAAAGTAGTCCGAGGATAGATCCTAAAAAAATTTCCATTAAAACATAATTTTATAAAGTACCGGCTTACTGGGTGAAGCATCGTTTTCAAAAGGAGCAATCTGAATGTTCAACAGGTAGGCACCATCTTCAATCTTGTTCGAGACATAAATGAATTCGGTAATTGTAGCGTCTAATCTGAGTTTCCCATGAACATCCCAAAATGCATGATGGGCTGCCAATTCGCCTTCATCCTTTTCCCTGTCAACACTTGGAAGATCAATCAACAGGTGTTTGATTCCCTTTCGCCTTAAATAAACCGCTGCCTCTTTTTCCATATAAGGCGGATTGCTGTGTGAATACTGGCGAGACAGTTTCTCCCGTGTATTCGGTAATGTTCTGATCACAATGGCATCACGCTTTTTGTTGCCAAGAGCAAAACTGAGTTGCTTTTTACTGATAATCATATCCTCTCCAACTTTTTCCGGAGCAACGGTCACCAATTCTGCCAGGAAAATGAATCGTGTCAGATTCTTATTGATGGAATGAACTTTTTCGGTGATATGTCCTGCCGTTTCTGTATGTGTTCCATGGGCATGCGGATTAAATTCAATATTATTGAAATTAATGGAGGCACCTTTCTTTACGGCCGCTGTCCAACCGTCGAACACTACAGGTTCAATTTTAGGCGGATCCACATACCATGCATTAACATTCTTTTCCGAGGAGATCATCGGCATCGAAATGTCAAGGGGTTTCGATAAATCAACAGTTACTTTTCTGCTGTTCAGTACAAGTTGGGCAATCATTTCAAATTCAATTTGAATAAACTACTGGCTATTCCGTCAGAGAGGAATTTTCCCTTCTTGCTGACATGAATTTTACCGTCATCAATATACAACAAATGTTGATCAATTTTTTCCTGAGCCTGGATCAAAAGATAATCTTTAAACTGCATTCCGAACTCTCGCTCAACCTGCTCGAGCGATATACCCCAGATGGTCCTTAATCCTGTCATTACAAGTTCGTTAAAACGATCGGTCTTAGTGAGTTCCTCTGTTTCGGCAGGAACAATCCCTTCTGCAATTGACTTCAGATACAAGCTGTTATTACGAATATTCCAACTTCTTTTGAATCCGTTATAGGAATGGGCAGATGGCCCAATTCCCAGGTAAGGCTTGCCTTGCCAATATGCTGTATTATTACGGCTGAAAAAACCGGGCTTTCCAAAATTTGAAAGTTCGTAATGCACGAATCCTTCTTTTTCCAGTTTTTCGATCAGCATAAAGAATTGTTCTTCAGCCTCAGCATCATCTGGTTTAGGCACTATTCCTTTTTCTACGAATGAGGCCAAGGCTGTTTTTGGCTCTACCGTAAGTGCATAGCAGGAGATGTGCGGAATATTAAAAGACAGTGCAATCTTAATATTCTCAAGCCAGTCTTCATGGCCGGCTCCAGGGATTCCATAGATCAAATCAATAGAAATATTATCGAATAACAACAAAGCTTCCTTAAGAGAATCGAGTGCCATTTCAGAATTATGAGCCCGGTTCATGAGCCTCAGGTCCTTGTCGTGAAACGACTGTACACCTATACTCAATCGATTAACCTCAGACTTTGACAGCTCTTTGAGGTAGAGCTTGGTGAGGTCATCGGGATTGGCCTCCAATGTAACCTCAGCATTGTCATCAAGTTTAAATACCTGATTGATCTCGTGAATAAACAGCTGAATTTCATCAATACTCAGTAAACTTGGTGTTCCACCTCCAAAGTAAATACTATCGATAGTTTCCTCTGCTACTTCATGTTGTCGTAATTTCAATTCTTTCACCATGGCATTTATCATGTCTTCCTTCTTTTTTAACGAGGTGGAAAAATGAAAATCGCAATAGTGACAAGCCTGCTTACAAAAAGGGATATGGATATAAATTCCGGCGATAGGAGAAGACTTCTTTTAAGTGATTCGGTCCTGGTTTTGTTTAACGAAGGAGGACCAGCCCGAGTAGTTTTTCCCGATCTCGGTCTTCCCTCCATTATAGAAATGACAGACCGCTGCTGCCAGTCCATCGGTCGCATCCAGATTTTTAGGTAATTCTTTAAGTTCAAGTAAAGTCTGCAACATTTTAGCTACTTGTTCTTTCGATGCATTGCCACTTCCGGTGATGGACATTTTAATTTTCTTCGGTGAATATTCGGTAATTGGAATCTGCCGGCTAAGTCCGGCGGCCATAGCCACTCCCTGTGCACGGCCCAGCTTCAACATACTCTGGACATTCTTTCCAAAAAACGGTGCCTCTATGGCTATTTCGTCGGGATGATAGGTATCGATAAGGTGCAAAGTGCGTTCGAAAATCAGCTTCAGTTTCAGGTAGTGCCCGTCATACTTTTGAAGGTGAAGTTCATTTAACTGCAGGAACTCCATTGACTTTCCATTGACCTTTATAAGTCCGAAACCCATTATGGTAGTTCCGGGGTCTATTCCAAGAATTATCCTTTCATTAGCCATTAATCACAAAAATAACATCCGCTTAAAGAAACCGAAACTCCAACCGAAATTAATAAAACATCACCATTAAACGAGAAACCATCTACAGCCGGATCATATTTGTCTTTCCCGCTGAGTTTAAATGCATAGGAGAAGTCGGTAAAAATAGAAACCGTCTGAGTAATTCCGAAATGAAATTCCAATCCCGCAAGCCCATTCAAATAGCTGTATTTGTTCTCTGAATATGAACCCAGTGGTTTAGAAATACTTAGTCCCGGTCCAGCATGTGCCACCATCGTCATACGCCTGGGTAAAAAATTCATAGCACCATTAAAATCATATACCGCCTGTAAATTGATCCTGGTATAATTAAGCTTAAACTCCGGAGAATTGTCATCATGTCCTGACCTGTTATAGCTGAAATCTAATTTTGCTCCCCATTCAGGGGTAAGCATATGTTGTAACCCTAAATTAATGCTTGGAAAATTGATAGATTTAAACTCAAATCCATCCGATTCCATGTTGTCAATTGGACTATTTACGCCAAGCGCGAATTGAAATTTCCATTGATTCGTTTCCGGCTGTGACCAGGCCAAGCTTGACAGGCCAAATAAAACCAAAATTAATAGTTTATTAATTTGAATTTTGTTCAAGTTCATTGCGGTTTAAATAGTA
>JABDPU010000191.1 GCA_013042625.1 Flavobacteriaceae bacterium
AAACTGAAGAACTTGAAGAGTATTTGAGCTATACAATTTTATTCAATAATATCTCACAAACACAGTCGGTCCCCTTAAAAGATCATATTTATACCATTTTAGATCAAATACAGAAAAGCCTGGAACATTATCAATGATCAAATTCTTCCGTCAAATACGATTTAAGCTTATGAGTTCTGGTAATACGTCAAAATACCTTAAATATGCTATTGGTGAAATCCTATTGGTTATGATCGGGATTCTCCTGGCACTTCAAGTCAACAATTGGAATGAAAACAGGAAGGAAAGGAACCAGGAAAATGCCATCCTTACACAATTACAGGCTGAATTTAAAAGTAACCTTTCGCAATTGGATGATAAAATTAAATCTAAAAAGGAAAGCATCAAATCTGCTTTACGTCTTTTTACCTATGTGGATTACCCAGAAATGAGAATTAAGGATAGTGTGGATTTCTATCTTGGTAGAACTATACCATATACGACCTTTGATCCTATTATTAATGACCTGGCAAGTTCCGGGGAACTGAGACTTATTTCAAATAATAGTTTAAAACGCAAGCTTTCACGATGGACATCTGAAATCGCAGATTTAAGAGAGGACGAATTGCAATGGAAGGATTACCGTGACAATAAGTATGTTCCATTCCTAATCGAGTACTATCAACTGAGAACGGTGAGAAAACTTGCCAATGAAAGTAATGTGCTGGGAAAATATCTTATCGAGGATGATCCGACTACAGTTATGAATTCGGAAATTGGTGAATCTGTTCATCAACATGATTTTAACGATCTTTTAAATCACCCCGACTTTGAAGACCACTTGGAGCGATGCCTAACAAAAAACAGGCATTCCCTTAACCAGTCTTTAATATTGAGAAAACGAGTAGTTGAACTTCTTAATACTCTAAATGCCGAAATTGATCAATGATTAAATTCTTTCGACATATTAGAAAATCACTACTTATGGAGAATAATAAATCTAAACCTGCCTCCCGAACAGGGAAGTATTTCAAATATGCAATCGGTGAGATATTACTGGTTGTTATGGGGATATTGATCGCCCTTCAAGTGAATAACTGGAATGTTGATCGAGTACAGCGAATAAGTGAAGTAAAATACCTCAATAATATTAAACTCGATCTGCAAAAAGACTTAGCAAGTCTGTCCTACCAGATAGATTTTAGAAATGAAAAAGTTAAAAGATTAGAAAAGCTTATCAACCAGATAAATGGCCTGGCAGTTGACGATATTGACGAATTAGCAAAAAATGTGTTCTTCACCTTAATGGAAGAACGGTTTACACCAAATAACAGCACCTATACCGAATTAGCCAGTTCTGGAAATCTGAGCCTGATCTCCAACGACTCTATCAAAAAACTTTTACTCGAATTAGAAGAATTGTATAAAACCAATAACTTTGGAATAGACCATGAGTTATTTGAATACAGGGAATATATTTCGAAGCCAATGTTTAAGTTTACAAATACCGATCAACTATTTCCTGTTTATAGTGGAGATAAAACTGCTTCGGAACAGAATATTAGCATTGAGAACTTTCAGGGCTTATTTCAAAGTCCGGAATATAAAAACGGCTTGGTTATCTCAAATTTGATGTCCATGGATTTCATACCCCTCTATAAGAACATACAGTCGAAATCTCAAAAAATTATTGATCTAATCGACGAAGACATAGAATAAAAAAGTTAACTTAATAAGAAAACAAATACATCATGGGCATATTCTGGGATTTAATACAACAGGACGAAATACAAAAGCAGGAAGAGAAAGCCAACAATCTAGAAGACCGTGTTGAGCAGCTGGAACAGGAACTAGCTAACACCCGGACCTTATTAAGGAAAACACTGGTCGCGTTAGAAACACACCTTACCCAGGATATCGACGGCGATGGAAAAATGGGATGATCTTTCCTAAAGATAAATCTTCAAAATTGCTGATTTCAATTTGCTGAATCCCTTATTCTTCAATTTTGGGTTTACCATTTCTCGGTAATACCTCTTCAGGAAACGGGAATAAAATGGTCGAATTCTTCTCTGCCGCTATATTCGAAAGGGTTTGATACAATCTTAACTTGATGGCTGATGGCGATTTATCGATTTGACGTCCCGCATCCAGAAGTTTACCTGCTGCCTGTTCCTCAGCCTCCGCTAAAATAATTCGCGCACGTCTTGAACGCTCGGCTTCAGCCTGGTTGGCCATCATTCGCTTCATATTCTCGGGCAATTGAATGTCCTTAATCTTGACATCGATGATCTCAATACCCCATTCCTTAGTCGCCACCTCTACTATTGCCTTTATATTCTGTCCCATTTCCTCACGCTTAGAAAGTATGGTGTCCAATTCAACCTTACCACAAACATCACGTAAGGCCGCCTGAGACAGCTGTGTTATGGCAAAACTGTATTCCTCAACTTCCAGAACGGCTTTCTCTGGATCGACAATCTTGAAGAAAACAACACCGTCAATGCTGCTGGGTACGTTATCCTCGGTCATCACCTCCTGCGATTCGATGTTAATAGTGATCACCCTGATATCAACGATCTGAATGGTCTCAACTATTGGAATGATCCATCGGAAACCCGGTTTTAAGGTCTTTACATATTTACCAAACCTAAATTTCAAGGCACGCTTATATTCAAAAATGATTCGAATACCCAGAAATATGAAAACTATAATCAATGCGCTGAATATCATTGTTGGATTCATAATGCTCAATTTTAAGTTATTACTCCTGAACTATATTTTCTTAAGATCGGATTATTGTGGCATTTAAAACATGATTTAAATCATGACGGACGGGTCAATTAAATGGTTCTGTGTATTTTAGATCGATCATGCAATTCCAAAGAAAATATTTCAAAGCCTTTTTAATACTTTTGATAATTGAAATAGGCATCGCAACTTTCATTTCTGGCGGTTTTATCAGGCATTCCCTTGGCGATTTCCTGGCCGTGATCCTGCTTTATTGCCTTATCATGAGTTTCTTCAAGATCAAACCCATCATCGTAGCCTGGATCGTCCTGATCATCGCTACTTTTATCGAGGTCGGACAGTTTTTCAAAGTCCTTGAAGTACTCGAACTTCAGGACAATAGACTTCTCAATATTGTATTTGGAAACACGTTTAGCTATGGTGATCTGATAGCTTATCTTCTTGGAATCATGACTGTCATAATCGTAGAATTTAAATACCGAAGCCGTTTATGATATTTTATTAACTTAGGGCTTCACTAAAACTTCACCTCATGACCTGTTATCGTTTAGTCACCTTGATTTTCATTCTCTTCCTTTTCGTTTCCTGTGAGAAAAAAGAAGACATAAAAACCGAAATCGCTTGGGACACCTATGGTGTACCTCATATCAAAGCCGGTAATATGGAAGATTTATTTTTTGCGCAGGGTTGGGCTTTGATGCATAATCATGCGAATAAAGTTTTAGAACTTTATGGTGCTTCCCGTGGTAGAGCTGCGGAATACTGGGGTCAACAATACCTGCAAAACGATATGCTGGTTCATACACTGGAATTTGAAAGTCTGGCGGATGAGTGGGAATCACAGCAAGATCCGGAGTTAAAAACAATTTACAGCTCATTTGTAAAAGGCATAAATGCTTTTCTGGAAGCGAATCCGGAAGCTGTGGATGAAAAATTTAAAGCTGTGGCTCCGGTAACGACCAAAGATGTCAATATGCACGGGATGTATGTGGTATTTACCCGTTTTATAGGTGGTGGTGACCTGGGCCGTGTTCAGCAACGGCCCGATATGGGATCGAATACCTATGCTATTGCTCCAAAGCGATCGGCTTCAGGGAATGCCATGCTGGTTCAAAATCCACACTTGCCCTGGTGGAACGAATTTTTATTCACCGAATATCATCTTAATCTGAATGGTAAAAACATGTATGGTGCTAACCTGGTTGGCATGCCGGGAATTGCCATCGGATTCAACGAAAACTTAGGCTGGAGCCATACCGACAATACCATTGATAATGCAGATACCTATGAGTTAGAACTCAAGGATGATGGTTATATTTTAGACGGAGAAGTGAAACAATTTGAAACCTCAGTCAAAACCATTGCCGTTAAACAAGAAGATGGCACACTCGCAAACCAGGATATCCCCATTATGAAAACGGTTCACGGTCCGGTGGTTAACAAAAGTGATGACAAAGTATTGGCGATTCGTATGGTTGGAATGGACAGGCCCAACATGTTCTTACAGTGGTGGAAAATGCTGAACAGCACAAATTTTGAAGAATTTGAGTCAGCTTTGAAAATGGCTCAGATCCCTTTCTGGAATGTGATGTATGCTGATAAAAATGGTGAAATCTTTTACCTGTTCAATGGATTGGTTCCGAAAAGAACACAAGATGCATGGGAATATTGGGACCGTATTATTCCCGGTGGAAAATCTGAGGACGTTTGGACCGAAGTTCATGACTATGCTGATCTGCCCAAGGTAAAAAATCCGGAACAAGGCTGGTTGCAAAATGCCAATGATCCACCATGGACAAGTACCATTCCAATGACATTGAATCCAGACGATTATCCCGGATATATGGCTCCGCGTTCTATGACGTTCAGGCCACAACGTTCCGCAAGGATGCTTCTTGAGGATGAATCTATTTCCTTTGATGAGTTGGTCGACTATAAATTATCAACCCGGCTCGAATTTGCCGACAGGATATTAGATGATCTATTCGCAGCAGTAGATGCTTCGGAATCTGCAAAGGCCAAAGAAGCAAAAGCTATCCTTGAGAATTGGGATCGGGAATCTGATGCCGACAGCAAGGGTATGTTGCTATTCTTTAACTGGGCCAGGAAATTTGGCGTTTGGAACAATTCTAACTACGCCAAAGGCTGGGATATTGAAAATCCTAATACAACCCCAGATGGTTTAGCAAATCCCGAAAAAGCGGTTCAATTACTGGAACAGGCTGCTATTGAGATCGAAACGAAATTTGGAGATATGGCTACCCCCTGGGGTGATTACTATCGCATCAATTATAACGGAAAAAATCTGCCGGCTAATGGTATAGACGGAAGCCTGGGTGTGTTCCGGGTAGCCTGGCCAGGAGGTTCTGATGATAACAATATGTATGTTGGAGGTGGTGATTCCTGGGTCGGTGTTATCGAGTTTGGAGAACAGGTTAATGCCAAAGTTCTTTTAAGCTACGGAAACTCAACTCAAAAGGACTCTCCACATTATGGCGACCAATTAGAATTGTTTTCTAAGAAAGAACTTCGCAACGCCTGGTTCTATGAAGAAGATGTTAAGGCGAACACTAAGGTAATTCTTGTCCGAACCGAGACCGGTTTCGAAACAAAACAATAGTTTATTGCCCAATGGCAACGATTCGCAATTGAATATCGACTTTGTCGCCAATCAGTCCGTTCATAGATCCGAAAACTAAATCGTATTCTTTACGCCTGATCCGTGCTTTACCTTCTAATGTGATTTTATCAGCGGTGGAGTCATAGGCTATTGTAACAGGGAACCGGAGTTCTCTTTTCTGATCCTTGATGGTTAACTCACCGACTATAATTCTTTCTTCTCTATTGCTTTCTAGTCTTTCAGCCTTAAAGCTCAACACAGGGAATCTGGCTTCATCAAAATACGGTTCAGTTTTTAGTATCTCATCACGTTCATCGTTTCCAGTATCGACACTGGCAAACATTACCTCTGCTTCTAATGATTGAAAAACACCTTCTGCATATTGAAAGATGCCTGAGAATTCTCGAAATGATCCCTTTACCTTGAACGGCCCCATATGTGAAACCTTAAAATTTAATTCAGATTGAGCAGAATCAACTAAAAAGGATCCGTTTTGAGCAAAAATAGTGACCGTATTTCCTAAATAAAGAAAGCCGATCACTATTAATATAATTATATGAAACTTATTTTTCCTCAATGGCTAAAACCGTTAATGTAATATCTACTTCATCGCCAACTATTTTGGTGCCATTGGGCAACTGCCTGTTAAAACTGACACCGTAATCCTGACGGTTAATGGTCGTTTTGGCACTAAAGGCAATCGACATCTTCTGAGTTGGCAGGTCAATTAGTGGGCCTTTAATGGCAAAGGGTAAGGCGATCTCATTGGTAACCCCATGAATGGTCAAATCACCAATCAGATACATCTGGCCTTCCTCTTCTTTAGTTGCTTTGGATTGGAATGTAATTTCAGCGAATTTTGCGGCATCTAAAAAAGCTGGGCTTTTAACCGCTTCCTCTCCACCAATGTTATTCGCATCATAACTATCCACTTTAATAACCGAGTTGGCAATCGTACCCGAAGGATTTTCGGTATTATAGGTAATTGATCCCTGGACATCCTTAAACCTCCCAACCACATCGATTACACCGAAGCGTTCAATGTTGATCTGAACACTGCTGTGTCCGGTGTCAATTTTGTAAGTCTGGGCAATTAATTCAGATTGAAATGTGATCAGGGCAATCACAGAAAGTATTAAAATTTTCATAGCTCTATATTTAAATTAAATTGATTACAAACCGGATTCGGGGCATAAAGTTTTACTCACGAACTTTCCCGGTAAATACACTGGCCTTTGAGTTAAAAGGATTACCCGAAGCCCGGCGGAGTACAACTACTTGTCCGCAATGCCAAAGCGCATCAGCAATGGGTCCGTTGATATTGTTCCAGAAAGGAAATTCGGTGGTATTCCCGTCCCGGTTGAACTGTATCGTATACAGGGAAAGGTCTGTGCTGCTTCTCATGATATCGGCAGCAGTTCTTAAATTGTTCAAAGTCCTGGCTCGTTTTTCTTCGAAGCTTAGTTCAACATCCTCTCGAGCTGTAACGGGCTGTTTTAGACAGGTTTTAAAAATGAAATCGGACAAGCCCAAAATATGATCAAGCGTTTCATCAGTTGAACGTCCAGATTCACTTGGTTTATATGCCAGGTCTTTTTCGTTAAGGCCTTCAGTGGCCCAATAGTATCGGAAACCTAATCCGTCAATCATTCTGGCAACCACTGTGCATTCGTTATACTCCTCCGGATAATCCGGAATTTCGTAATAAGGCAATTTTTGATCTTGTGCTTGGGAAGTCATGATAATACAGAAAATTAGAGTTAGTGTCAGTCGGGTTTTCATTTTTTTAGTCTTTAAATTGCTGATTGGTTTGTATAGGGTTAATCCCGTATTTATCGACCAGGAATACCAGGGCTGTCATCGTTGCTGCTCCTAATTCAAGCTCACGTTTATTTACCGCATCAAAAGTATCGCTGGCCGCATGGTGGTGATCAAAATAGCGCTGTGTATCAGGCCTTAGTCCGGCTAACACATTGTTGTCACCTTTAAGAGGGCCCACATCTGCCCCACTACCTCCTCGTTCGAAATAATGAATGAGGTAAGGTTTGAATAAGGGTTTCCAACTCAGAATCTGATTGAAATTAGATTCACTGCAGTCAAAAGAAAAGCCTCTTGGTGTAAATCCTCCTGAATCACTTTCCAGTGCAAAGATGTGATTTTCACCTTTTTGCTTGGCTACATCTGCATATTTCCTGGCACCTCTTAATCCATTTTCTTCATTCATGAACAGCACCACTCTGATCGTACGTTTTGGTCGAATTCCCGAATTTTTCATCAGGCGTAATACGTCCATAGACTGAACACATCCGGCGCCGTCATCATGAGCACCATCTCCTAAATCCCAGGAATCTAAGTGCCCACCAACGGTAATGATCTCATTTGGATATTCACTTCCTGTTATCTCACCAATAACGTTATAAGACTGTACATCTTTTAAATTCCTGCAATTCTGTTTGAAGTAAAATTTTATTTTCGGATTTAACTTGAGTAAGCTACTGAGTAAGTCGGCATGTCGTGTACTTATAGCAGCAGAGGGAATTCTCTCGCTGTTAGGCAAATCCCCATAACTCATGCTTCCGGTATGTGGAAGATCATCAATCTTGTGTGACATCGATCTAACCAGAACAGCTGCGGCACCCAGTTTTCCAGCCTCCATAGCCCCGGCATAACGCTGGTCCACGCATCCACCATAAGCACTGAAGGTATTGATTAGAGTTGGGTCCATCGGACGGTTATAAAAGACGATTTTACCTTCAACTTCAGATCGATCTCTGGTTTTCAAATCCTCTATACCACTGACCTCTACAACTTCGGCTTTCAGGCCTTCCACATAGGTTGCTATTGAACCACCTAAGGCGCAAATATTTACAGAAAGGGTTTCTCCGGGTTCGGTTTCTATGAAGGCAAATTCAGAAGTACCTCTTACCCATTTCGGAACCATAACCGGTTGAAGCCAGACTTTATCAAGGCCAAGGGAGTCGAGTTCTTTACGTGTATATTCAACAGCTCGTTCAGCATTTAATGAGCCCGAAAGGCGTCCTCCGATCCTATTGGATAAATGGTCAAGCCATTCATAACTTTTTCCATTGGTAAGAGAGGCATCAAAAATGGTTTTCAAAACTTCAGCATCAGTCTGAGAAGCTGCGAAATTCAGGGAAAATAGGAGAATCAGGATGGTAAAAAAATTTCTCATTAGATAAAATTAATCATTAAATATAAGGCATCTGAAATAGAGCTTTTACAAAAGAAATCATAAAAAAACCGGTTTAATCGCATAAACCGGTTTTTACATCATTGCATGAAAAACGTTTTGCATTTTTAAAACGTTACAGATTAGACCTGATTAACATTGAAAGGTTTAATCATTCGCTTTCCAATTGCTGCCTGTACAATGCTATATTGGCTTTTACTTCAGGATCAAGTTCAGGCTCATCAATATCCTCGTATTTAATAAGGGTATCATAAAGAATCCTGGCTACAATATATCGTGCACTTGGTTTATCATCGGCAGGTATGGTAAACCAGGGAGCATGCTCTTTCGATGTCCTGTTAATAGCATCCTGGTAGCAGTCCTGGTATTTATCCCAGAGCTTTCTCTCTTTCAGGTCACCTGGAGAGAATTTCCAATTCTTCTCTTCCTTGCGTAACCGTCTTAAAAGTCTGAATTTCTGTTCATCCTTTGATAGATGAAGGAAGAATTTAAAAATGATGGTCCCGTTCTCGGCTATATGCTTTTCGAAGTTATTAATTTGTTCAAATCGCTTGTCCCAGAATGCCCCATTTATATCTTCAACAGTTTCTACTCCAGGGATATTTTCATTCATAATATATCCCGGATGCACCCGCGTTACCAGTACATTCTCGTAATGAGTTCGATTGAAAACACCAAACTTTCCTCTTTCTGGTAAGGCTATATAGTGTCGCCAGATATAGTCATGTTTCAATTCAAGAGGTGTTGGAACCTTAAAACTATGAACGACCACTCCCCTGCTGTTGAAGTCTTTAAAAACTTCTCGAATCAGGCTGTCTTTTCCAGCCGTATCCATGCCCTGGATACAAATAAGCACAGCATATTTCCCATGAGCATAAATGACATCCTGAAATTTTCCAAGCTTTTTTCTAACATTCCTAAGTTCATCCTTTATGGTGTCCTCATCGGCTTCCAAATCAACCCGGGTTGGGATGGCATTCAAATCAACAGCATTGCTAACTTTAAATTGATCAATATCTATTTCTTTCATTAAAGTGTAAAAATTTTGAAGGTTTAATCTTACATATAAAATCGATAAACGGTAAATTAAATACGATAATTGTATTATATTTGAAACTTAAAATTAACGAATAGCCCCAAATACAATGAAAAAATACTACATTTTTCTCTTATCCTTATGTTTTTTAAGTACTGCCCAGGCGCAGACGAAATGTTCGGAAGCGAATTCCGATATGAACTATGCTTATTCTCATGTGAAATCGGCTTATGATTCTAACAATGTTTCCGATCTGAAATACTTTGCCCATCGATCCCTGGAAGCTATGAACCGGGTTGCACCTATCTTAAAAGATTGCGACTGTCAACCTACATTATCAATAGTAGAAAGAGGAATCGATTTATTAAGTAAGGTCGATCCCTCAGAGTCTTGGGAAGACGGCAGGTTTTATGTGAAACGTGCCCGCGAGTTAGCCAGGGAAGGGATTGTATCACTGGATAATTGCACCCAGATATCGGTTGAGGAGGAAGAATTGCTCAGCCTTGAAATGGAGCAATCAGCGTTGAAACAAAAGCAGGAAGAACTGAAACAACAACAGCAAGAGCTGCAACAACGTATGGTGGCACAACAGCAGAAGGAAATAGAGATTCAGAAAGAATTACTCATTACCAGTTATGATTCTGCCCTTTCTTCAAATTTGAAGTCCTATAATGAGGCCCTTAGCAACTGTGAATGTAATTCACAACTGGATAAACCTAATCTCAACATTACAGAAGTAATGAAACTTGAGAATGCTAAGATAAAAGCCACTTATATAGATAAAATAAAATCTTTATCTGCTCAATACATATTGAAACTGGAAAATTGCCTGACTCAGGAAAGCTATAGCAATGTTGACGACTAAAGTTCAGTAAAGAACTTTAGAAAAATTGAACCCGGCATTAAAGCCGGGTTTATTTTTTAAACTTTCGATGCAAATTGTTTTACGTCCTCTTCATTTACCTCCTCCTGACCGAGAATGATCAGTCGCTCAACGACGTTTCTCAATTCCCTGATATTTCCGGTCCAGTCGTAATCCTGCAAGAGTTTTAATGCCTTTTTAGAAAAGTTCTTTTTCGAGGTTCCATGATCGTGTGCAATCTTATCTGCAAAATGATCTAC
>JABDPU010000192.1 GCA_013042625.1 Flavobacteriaceae bacterium
GCTTTTAAGCAATGTTAATAATGGCAACCAAACAACAAGCCACTGGCGTCATTTTATGGATCGCCCGTATTTTAGCTATTCTTGAAATCGGGTTTATTCTATTTTTCCTTTTAGCCGATCTTCTGAACGGGGATTCCGGTGGAGAAGGATTGGACTCATTATCTGAATTTATAGATTTTGCCTTCTTTCCTGTAATGCCTTTAATAGGTTTGTTGCTCGCATTGAAATGGCCGGCTTTAGGTGGAATGATATCTACACTGGGATTTGTTGGCCTCTCTGTAGTGAGGCCTGACTTAATTTCAGATCCTACTATCATGGTGTTAGCAATCCCGGGAATACTGTTCCTGGTGGCCTGGATTTTGGGTAAAAGAAGTCTAAAATCAGTAATTTAAATCAAAATTTTCAATAATTGATTTTGAACTTAGTGAGGATAATTAACTCCCTCAATTAATTCAGGCAAGAAAACAATTTATCGGCTATCAATGCCTCTTTCAGATAGAGTTTTTTGTCGAATCTAACAGTTCCATTACTAATATTTAAATCACAAAATATAGTTATGCTTAATTTATAGTAAGTTTGAATTATAAATAGAATTGAATGTCTCGATACATTGCTATTTTATTATTCTTTTTAATACCTAATTTAATATTAGGTCAGGACTCTTACAACCCTGGAATTCCCTTGATCAAGAATTTTTCGGAAAAGGATATTGGTTTTGATTATGATATTTTTAAACGCCATGGAGATGGAGCAGAAAATCATTTTACGGCTGGTGCAATTAAAAACCTGGAAGAATGCGATAAAGGCGACTGGTGGAGTTTACGAACCGACATTGTAACAACCTTAAATGACTATCATGAATATTCTGTTGAATGCGAAAATAGTGACCTTGTCTTTCGTGTTGATGGTAAAGAAATATATCGTAATATAGGTGAGCGCAGTAAATATCCTGAGCCTATGTTTGCCCTTTTAAATTATGCGAAAATTACCGATTCTCATATGGAGAATGAATGGCTGATGGAAGTAGACTGGGTTAAACATGAGTTTCGAAAATAATCAGGACTAAAATTTCAGTTCCAGGTCCGAAATTTTATTGTTAAAAAAACAAACCAATGATATTAATTCCATGATTAAAAAGCATTATTATTTATTATTCATTCTACTTGTTATATCCTGTCAACAAGAATTAAAAGAAGAAAATCAAACTCCGGATGTCATAAACCCGGTTTCAGTTGAAGGTAAAACCGCTACCGTTATAACAACTTCAAAAGACAGTAATTTGCGTTTGACTGAAACAGGCCGTTATAAATTCACCAGATCAACTCAGGCATTAGAAACAGAGAATTCAATTTTTGTAAATCCCAATCATACCTTTCAGAGCTTCATAGGAATTGGAGGTGCCATTACGGATGCATCTGCCGAAGTATTTGCCCAATTATCGCCTGAAAAACAGCAGGAATTATTGTCTGCCTATTATGGAAAAGACGGCATAGATTATACCTTAATGCGAACATCTATTCATAGTTGTGATTTTAGCAGCGGTAGCTTTACTTACGTGGAAGAAGGAGACAAGGAATTAAAAACCTTTAGCATAGATCATGACAGAAAGTACCGCCTACCAATGATTAAACGGGCAATTGCCGAGGCTGGAGGTAAGATGTTGTTTTATATGAGTCCGTGGAGCCCTCCAGCATTTATGAAAGGCAAAAAAGATATGCTTGGAGGCGGGAAATTATTACCGGAATACAACGAAGCGTGGGCATTGTATTATGCGAAAACCATAAAAGCCTACGAAAAAGAAGATATCCCTGTTTGGGGAATTACCATTCAGAACGAACCTATGGCTACTCAACGCTGGGAATCTTGTATTTATACGGCGGAAGAAGAGCGTGATTTTTTAAAAAATCATTTGGGACCAACTCTTGAAAAAGAAGGTTTAGGTGATAAAAAGATTGTTGTTTGGGATCATAATCGTGATCTGTTTTCTCATCGAGCCAGTACAATTTTTGACGACCCAGAAGCCTCTAAATATGCTTGGGGAATAGGATTCCACTGGTATGAGACCTGGAGAGGTGGAGAACCTAATTTTAATGCTCTTGAAAAAGTAAAGGAAGCTTTCCCTGATAAAAAATTACTTTTTACAGAAGGTTGCAACGAAGCATTCGATCCTTCCAAATACCAGTATTGGCCCAATGCAGAACGCTATGGGAACTCAATGATAAACGATTTCAACCAAGGTACTGTTGGCTGGACTGACTGGAACATTTTATTAGATGAAACAGGTGGCCCAAACCACGTTCAAAATTTATGTTTTGCACCAGTACATGCCGACACAAGAACAGACGAGATAATTTATACCCCAACTTACTATTATATCGGACATTTTTCAAAGTATATACGTCCAGGTGCAAAACGCGTTAGCACGGTTTCTAGTATTAGTTTTCTGCAGAGTACATCGTTTCAAAATGAAGATGGTAAAATTGTTACTGTTGTCATGAACTCCACCGATGAAGCTATGGAATATAAGTTATATGTTGGGGCTAATATGGCAATTCCGGTAAAAATACCGGCCAGGGCAATTCAGTCGATTATTTATTAAGCTGCGATTATTAATTAATTGTCTGTTTCAGAGTTTTTGATGTGTTTTCAAAATCTCTCCATAATTTTTATTAAGCCCTAAAAAAAATAGAATTCCCTCGTCTTCTCATAAGTGAAACCAGAACCGGTTTAACTTTCCTGAATGATTTCAGGCTCATTTGACTTGAATTGAGAAAGCTTTACAATGAAAAAGCCTTTTGATTTCTCAAAAGGATTCTTTGTAGCGGGGGCTGGATTAACTCGCTAACGCTCGTTGGTCCAGAATAAGAGTAGCTCGATCAAGCAAAACCATGGATGCTTTGCATCCTATTTTTTTTATTGGTTTTCAAATCTTTGTGCAAGCACAGATTTAAACCAATAAAAAAACCAGAAGTTTTCACTTCTGGTTTTCCTTGTAGCGGGGGCTGGACTCGAACCAGCGACCTTCGGGTTATGAGCCCGACGAGCTACCTACTGCTCTACCCCGCGATATATTTTTATATTGGCAAGAACCAATTTAGTTTTATGAACGTTTCCTATTTGCGAGTCGGGCGATGAGCGAACCCTGCCCTGAGCGCAGTCGAAGGGTACTGCTCTACCCCGCAATATAGGATTGCAAATATACAATGCTTTTAACTTTTAGCAAGAATAATGCCACAAAAAAAATGCCATCTCCTTAGAAGATGGCATTGATCTTAATTAATTATAACTATACAATCTAGTCATTATTTGCAACAGCTGTACTATTGTTTTCAGATAGGTTGTCGACTTCAAATTGCTCTAAGTTTGCGAACTCAGTATACAATTCAGAAAAGTCTCCGCTCAAATCATTATTATTAAGCATTAATATCTTAAGATTAGAAAGCTGCTTCAATTCTGATGGAACCTGACCGTAAAGAGCATTGTCTGAAATCAGGATCTCCTGAAGGTTTTCTAATTGTCCGATTCCCGAAGGAATAGTTCCGAAGAATTTGTTATCATAAAGCTCTAAACGCTCTAAAGATGACAATCCCGAAATACCTGAAGGAATTCTTCCTGTCAAGTGATTGCTACTCAAAGACATCACTTTCAGGTTAGATAGATTTCCTATGGCTTCTGGAATCTGCCCTCTTAAATTATTACTGAACAACTCAAGAGATTCAAGATTTTCTAATTTGGTCAATCCTGATGGAAGCTCACCTTCCAAACGATTCATAAATAAATGCAGGCCTTTCAGTTGCTTCAAGTTCTCAATACTATGTGGAATCTGTCCACCTATGGAATTGAATGCAATGTTCAGGATTTCTAGCTGAGCCAGGTTACCAATACTAAAAGGGATGTTTCCGAAAAGACGGTTTCTATAGAAGTTAATGTGTCTTAACTCATTCAAATCACCGATTGATTCAGGCAACTGTCCGACGAGGTTATTAAAACTCAGGTCAATAGATATGACATGACCATTTTCAATTTCAATGCCATACCATGTTTCAACATCAGTGTTTAAATCCCATGAGTTTGTCCAATTTTCCCCATTGGTGGATTTAAATAATGAAAGTAAGGCTTCTTTTTCTGTGTCTGGGATGCTTGCGAATGCTAAAGTTGTAGACAGGCATAACACGAGCGCTAATAGTAAGTTCTTCATTGGTATAGATTAGATTTGAGGGCTTAAATCGGATACGAACTTAGAGATTAATCTTTAAACTACCAATTTAATTCGATGACCGACAAGGGTGTAAGAAATAAACTACAATGTTTAAGATTTTTCGTCGGAATTTCTTGTCATTGCCCGATTAATCGGGCTTCCAGGGACTTTATCGAATCTTCTGCAATTAGAACTAATAGTTGAATCGGATTACAACAAACTTCACAATCTTCAATATAATCCTGTTCCGGCACACTTAGATCAACTAACATTGAAATAGTTTCCCAACAATACGGACATGAAAAGAATACCTCTTGCACCTTTGAATTTAAAAATCAACATTAAGAAGCTCCCCGCTTAACTGTAGTACGGTCAACTCAGCAAGTTTGGCATCATACTTAGCCTGGTTTTTTCTAATTTCGGCCGTAAGCAAATTAACCTGGGCCTGACGAAATTCCAGAGAAGTGGCCTGGCCTATTTTAAACTTTTCTTCCGTCCTGTCGAAATTATTCTTAGCAGTTTCAATATTCTCAACCTGAACCTGGTATATCGAAACTTTATTCTGATAATCATCCCAGGCATTATTGAAATTTCGCTCAATGTCCATCTGTGTCTGCTCCTTCAAAAGCTTCTGATTTTCAAGATCTATCTTCGCATTACGCACCAGTGTCGTCGTTCGGCCACCATCAAATAAATTCCAGTTTAACGTCAGTCCGCCCGAAAAACCGTCAGAGGTTGATCTTATTAAAAAGGACGCTGGATTGTTGTTATTCTTGTTCCAACCATAAGACCCATTCAAACCGAGAGTTGGCAAATAGGCCGCTTTGTTGGTCTTAATCGTAAGGTCACTGATCTCTAAATTCTTATCAATCTGTAACAAATCCACATTATTGGCTTGCATTTTCTCAAACAAGTCATTTCTATCCAACTGCATTAAGAAAATAACAGTGGTATCCACCTCAAATGCTCTGTCAAGTGCATTCCCTAAGACAAAATTGAGATCCCTCTTGGAATTGATCAGGCTCTGAGCTGCATTAATCAGGTTGATACTATCATTGTTTATATCAACCCGGGCATTCAAAACACCCAACTTGGTATCTTGGCCAAACTCGAACTGGTACTCGGCTCTTTTCAAGCGTTCTTTAGAAATGTCAAGTGACTCCTCAAGAGAGCCCACATTCTCCGAGGTACGTGCCACTTCATAATACACACTGAACAATTGAAGTAATGTATTTTCAATGGTTCGTCTGACCTCTAGTTCCGATAGTTGATATTGTTTCTTTAACCTCGAATAATTATACCTTCGGCCCATTCCATCAAACAGGGTGTAATTCAAATTTACCGCAGCATTATACCTTGAGCTTTCCGCTCCGCGTAATTCTGAAACATTACCGTTCGAAAATTCCACCTCCGTATTATCGATATTAAAGGTTGAACCTGCTACCCCGCTGATAGTTGGCAAATAACCCGAGTTTAATATATCTTGATTATTGTCTGCCTGTTCGAGGTTATTATTAGCGATCTGAATTCCGTAGTTCTCCATCAAGGCAATGTCGATGGCCTGAGCCTTGGTCAACAAGTCCTGTCCGAAAACAGAGGTGGCCATCAATAACCCAATCGGAAATAAAAGTGATTTAATATTCCAATGCCTCATTTTGTTCAATTATTGCACGTTCTACTTCTTCGTTAGTGACATCTTTACCGGTCGCCAGCCATTTCACATTTCGTTTCAACCAATTACTGAACGACAGGAAAAGCGGCAATACCAGAAGGGTTAATATGGTTGCGTAAGCAATACCAAACGAAATTGAAATTGCCATTGGTTTTAAAAATTGGGCTTGCCTGCTTTTCTCCAATAATAAAGGCGCCAAGCCGGCAATGGTGGTTAGCGAGGTTAGGAAAATCGCTCTAAATCTCGACCTACCTGCCATTTTTAATGCCTCTTCAAATTTCAATCCCGACTTTAAGTTGGTATTCAATTTCCCAATGAGTACCAAACCATCATTCACCATAATTCCAATGAGTGCAATGATCCCTAATAGCGACAAAACATTTACCGGGAATCCGAAAATATAATGCCCCCACGCCACTCCTGTCAGACTAAAAGGCACAAGTAACAATAGAATTAATGGCTGGCTATAACTTCGGAAGGTAAATGCTATGGTCAGATAAATCAGCAACAGAATAATGGGCCCGACAGCATTCAATGAACTTGATAAACGCTCGGCTTCACGATTCTGACCTTCAAATGATGCTGAAATCGATGGATATTTCGATTGTAATTCGGGAATAACCAGGGTCCTTACCTCATCCAGGATGTCAGTTGCACTGGTTGTCGGATCTTTTAAATCTGCTGAAACCTGTATTTCCCTCTGCCCTTCCAGATGATTAATTGCGACATCACCTCGAATGATAGAGTAACTCGCAATATCCTGAAGCGGAATACGATCTCCGGCAGGAGTCAATATTCTCATGTCATCCAGGTCATTGATTGAAGTTCTATCAGTTCGGTCATATCGCACCCAGACACGAATTTCGTCCTGGCCACGCTGAAAACGCTGAGCCTGTACTCCAAAGAACCCTGCTCTAACCTGGTTCATCACACCTTGGAGGTCCAGTCCGAGTAAATAGGCATTCTCTTTGAGTTCCAGCCTAATCTCCTTGATTCCTGCCGGATCATTGTCAGTTACATCCTTTAGTAAGGGGTTGGCTTCTAAAATCTCTTTTAATTCTCCCTTGGCGGCTTTTAGCTCATCAATACTATTTGACAGCAGGGACACCGAAACCGGGCTTCCTCCAAAATTTCCGCCTGATCCAAAGGTCAGACGTTCTACACCAATTACAGGTCCGACTAACTCCCTAAGCCTGTTAGCCACCAGTGCCGCATTAATCTCATCCGGTCTTTCTTCACCAGGAAGCATGTTGATTGAAAGATTTGCGCTCGAAGCACTGGTAATTCTTCTTATCGTATTAAGGACCAGTTGTTTATCTGTCCCCTGGAGATATTTCTCAGTAAATTCATCATTTACTATAAAGGCCTTCTCTTCAATGACAGAAATAATGGAATCGGTCACTCGTTCATTCGTACCATTCGGCATTCCGAGATTTACGGTTACCGTATCACTTGCTATGGAAGGAAATAAGGTGACCCGCACGATTCCGCCACCAATAGATCCTACTGTCAGGATTAATATTCCCAGGATTATCCCGAAAGACAACATCTTATATCGCAGCATAAGGCTTAAGAGCGGCACATAGGTTTTGTCTCTGAGATAAAACATTATCTTTTCACCAATGGCATTTATACCCCTCATCTTACTAAAGAACTGTCCGATTTTGGTTTTCGAATTTCCGTTCTTGCGTTCTCTCAAGGCCTTCGAATGCGCCAGGTGAGCCGGCAGGATGATGAGAGCTTCTATTAATGAAACCGACAAGGTTAGTATCACAACAACCGATACCTCTCCAAAAAACTCACCAATCCGGCTATCCAGGAATAAAAAGGTAGAAAAGGCCAATATGGTCGTTACAATGGCAGAAACTACAGGTGGAATCACCTCCATGGTCCCATCTATGGCAGCCTGAACCGGGCTCTTGCCTTTTTCATAATGCTGATATATATTTTCGGCGATTACAATCCCATCATCAACCAGTATACCGATAACGATGATCATTCCAAAAAGTGAAAGCACATTAATAGTTACCCCCAATTGGGCGGCAAACATAAACATTCCGAGGAAGGAGATAGGTAATCCAACAGCTACCCAAAACGCCAATCTTGTATTCAGAAACAATGAAAGAAATAATAAAACCAGTACGATTCCTGCAAAGGCATTCTCCATCAGTAATTTCGTCCTTTGGTTCAGTGTCACCGAAAGATCACGTACAATGTTTAACTGGATATTATTGTATTTCTGGTTAAAATCCTCAATATAATTTCTAGCCTTTTCCGCAGAGGAAATAAGATCTTCATTATTTGTGCTGGTCACCGTAACATTTACCGAAAGTTGCTCATTGAAATAGGTCACATTAGGCGACTCGGAAAAGCGATCCCTGATCTCGGCAACATCTTTTAAACGAACGGTCCTGCCATCCTGGTCGGCCTTAACAATAATATTTCCCAGTTCCTTCCCGTAATATGAACGGTTATTGGCCCTGATCAAATATTCTTCTGCATTCGTTTTAATATTACCACCTGTTACCAGGATGTTTGAATTTCGGACAGCCCCAGAAATATCATTGAATGTTAGTTCATATGCTCTTAATGTGGCTTCATTAACTGCAATTTCGATCTCTTCCTGAGGATAACCACTTACTTCTATTTGTGAAATTCCATCGATGGCACGCAAATCATTCTCGATTTGCCGGCCAATTTGCTTCAGGGTTCCCAATGGAACTTGCTCTCCACTCAATGCAAACGAGATCGTCTGCCTGATCGGCTCCTGTTTCGCAACTACAAGAGGCTCCATGCCTGTTGGAAAGGTCGGAACACGATCAACAGCATTTTTTACCTCGAGAAGCATAAAATCGATATTCTCCCCCTTCTCTATTTCAACTGTAATGGTCCCGCTATTTTCCCTTGATGTAGAGGTCACCCGGTCAATTCCCTTTAATCCCTTGAGATTATCCTCAATTTTCAGGACCACACCTTCCTCAATTTCCTGGGGAGATGCTCCTGGATAAACAACACTAATGTTGATCACTTTTGATTCAACCAACGGGAAGAATGAGCTCTTCAATGCCATTATTCCGAGGAATCCTAAGAATACAAAGGCCAGGATGAAGACATTTACGGCTACATGGTATCTTATAAAATAGGAAATGATCTTTCGCATGCTACCCTGATTAGTTTTTTGTATTTGTTTTGCCTGGCTGATATACTTTTACCAACATGCCAGGGTATGAACCGGGAAGTGGTTTTGAAAGTATAACAGATCCATCAGGCACTTGGGTCAGTACAACCGTTTTCTCACCGAAAAACACCGGATTAACAGCAATTACATCAAGAATGGAATCCCGGACCACATAAATCTCGTTACGATCAGAAATAAGGTTTCTGTCTATTTCAATCGCTTCAGGTTCTTCCCTGGCATCCAATTCGGCTTCCAGGTACATACCTTCTTTTAAATTATCTCCATTCACCTTTACAAATGCGGAAATCGTTTGAGTGGAAGGATCAATGCTTGCATTTACCCTGCTTACAACACCGGTAAACTTGCGGGTACCATCCAGGGTTCTGAGGTCAACAGGTTGACCGGTTTGAAGAAGACCTGAGAACGATTTGCTCACTGTTACCTCTAATTCATACTGAGTAGGATCAATAAATTCACCTAACTTCTGACCATTTCTAATCAAAGTTCCTTCGGTAACCAGTGCCTGGGTCAGAACCCCATTGAAAGGTGCTGAAATTCTATACTTGGCCAATCGCTGTTCCAGGTTCTTAACACTGTAGTAACTTGAAACAATTCCTCTTCCGGTAAGAAAATAATTTTCCTTTTCAGAGGCCATTTCCGGTAATTTTGGTGTTGATTTATTCAGGTCAAAACTTGACAGATAGGCTTGCCACTTTGGGAATACCTCGGGAAAATCAAGCCTTAGATCCGGCATAATCGCCGCTATGGAGTTATATAAATTGCTTTTTGCCGATTGTACCGATGCATAATATTCAGAATCGTCAATGCGTATAAGAGATTGTCCGGCCTTATAATCCTGTCCGGGTTTAAACAGCACAGCACCCGGCCTGAAGACTCCCTGTACCTCAGAGAACAGTTCAACACGGCGCACAGCGGTTAGATTCCCGTTGGACTTGATTCGAATTGGGATATTGGAATTTTGAACCGTATCAGTGAATACAGTTTTAACGACTTTCTGTGGTTGGGGACGCTGACGTTTATTGCTGCTGATCAAATTCCCGGCAACCATGACAGAAAGGGCTATGATCACTACTCCTAAAATACTAAGAATTATTTTTCTCATGTATGTTGATCGTTGATGGTAAAGGCCCCAAAATTATCAATTTGAAACTCGATAGCGGTTAAAAAAAACATAAAAGTCTAAGAGTCGAGGGATTCTAACTGGGCCAGACGTTCTTCCCATTCCATCATCTTTTGGCCTAGTTCATCTTTCTTTGATTGATAAAGTTCGAAAAATTCCGGATCAGATACGGTTTGATCGTAGTTAGTCTCCAGGTCCATATCCATGGTCTTAATTTTATGTTCCAGATCATGGATTTGGGATTCGATCTTACTGATCTTATTTCTTAAGGACTTCAGGCGTTTCTGACTTTCGTATTGCTCTTTGTTCGATGATGTTTTCTTTTCTGCCTCAATTTTGGTTCGTTGTTCTGCCTCTCTAAGGTTGGCCAGGTTTCTCTGTTCAAGGAAGAAATCGATATCTCCAAGATATTCCTTGATCTTATGATCTTTAAACTCATAGACCTTATCTGCCAGACCCTGAAGAAATTCACGATCATGCGATACAAGTACCAGTGTACCCTCAAAACGGTTCAGAGCGTCTTTAAGCACTTGTTTTGACTGAATATCCAGGTGATTGGTTGGCTCATCCATAATGATCACATTAAGCGGCTGAAGCAACATTTTTGCAAGGGCTAAACGATTTCGTTCGCCGCCCGAAAGCACTCTGGTAAACTTATCGACATCATCTCCCCGAAAAAGGAATGCACCAAGTATATCCCTCACCTTTGACCTGTTGTTTTCATTGGCTGCATCGATCATGGTATCGAGGACGGTTTTTTGGGGGTCCAGGTATTCGGCCTGATCCTGAGCAAAATATCCCATCTGAACGTTGTGTCCTGCCTTCATCCTTCCGGAGCATTCAAGTTCACCAACCATAATACGAGCCAAGGTTGTTTTCCCCTGGCCATTCTGCCCAACAAAGGCAATCTTTGAACCTCGATCTACCATGAGATCAACGTTCTTCAGAACTTCAAGATCACCATAGCTTTTCGAAACAGTTTCTAACTCCAATACAATCTTACCCGGGTTTTGAGATATGGGAAATGAGACGTTCATAGTTCTGGTATCGTCCTCATCAACTTCAATCCTATCTATTTTATCGAGTTTCTTAATCAGGGATTGTGCCATTGAGGCCTTAGTGGCCTTTGCCCTGAATTTCTCTATCAGCTTCTCGGTTTGTTCGATCTGTTTTTGCTGATTCTTCTGGGCTGCCCGCTGTTGCTCCTGCATTTCCCGTCTCAGCTGAAGGTAAGCAGTATAAGGCTTGGGATAGTCGTATATCTTCCCTCTGACAATCTCAATGGTTCTGTTGGTAACATTGTCCAGAAACATTTTATCGTGAGAAACGATCACCAATGCTCCTGCATATGATTTCAAAAATTCTTCCAACCAGATAATGGATTCGATATCCAGATGATTGGTAGGCTCATCAAGGAGTAAAATGTCATTTTGCTGCAGCAGAAGCTTAGCCAATTCGATTCGCATGCGCCAGCCACCAGAAAGATTATCTGTAGATTCATCAAAACGATCTCTCGAGAAGCCGAGACCCTGAAGAATTTTTTCAGTATCGCCCTGGTAGGTATAACCACCATTGATCTCATAGCGATGCTGTAATTCGTTGAGTTTAACCATAAGGCCCTCATAACTCGTAGTGTCGTAATCTGTGCGGGATGACATCTCCAGGCTTAAGGTTTCCATTTCCGATTCAATGGCTTTCAATTCGGTAAAGGCTGTAAAGGTTTCTGCAAGAACAGTCCTCCCATGAGAGAAATCGAAATCCTGTTTTAAGAGTCCGGTTGTAAGCGCCTTTTCCGATGCAATCTGGCCAGAATCATACTCAAGTTCGCCAGCGATAATTTTAAGCAAGGTTGATTTTCCAGCTCCGTTCTTTCCAATCAGTCCGACCCGGTCACCAGGCTTTAGCCGGAAGGTCAGATTTTCGAAGAGTGCATCACCCTGAAAAGAAATGGATAGTTTATGGACGTTGAGCATTTGTAATGAAAGTTACCTCCCGCTTTTTCTTTTTCCCTTAATTTTGTTCACGAGAACACAAAAATAGCATAATTCAGCATGTTTGGAAAGGGAAATAAACTATACAGTATTTTTACGGGATCCTGCCCAAAATGTCACCAGGAAAGCATGTATAAAACCAAAAATCCATATGTTTTAAGCGAAACACTTAAAATGCATGAACGATGTTCTCATTGTAAGACCAAATATAAGATAGAGCCCTCCTTCTTTTATGGATCAATGTACGTGAGTTATGCGGTAGGAATCATTTTCGCCTTTATCGCATTTACCATTTCCTATGGCATTTTTAATTCTGGCCGGAATGTTGCCTTTGCTTCAATCATTATAACGCTGATCGTATGTCTGCCCATAATCCTGCGATTGTCCAGGAATATCTGGATCAATTTCTTTATGAGTTATGACCGTTCACTGGCTAAGTCTGAATCTTAATTAAATCGCTTCAGATTCATCTCTTCAGGAATGACTTTTCCAAACTCCAGATGATCGAATAGAATTTGAGCTGTATAGGGTGCAATTAAGACACCACGGCTTCCCATACCGTTAAGCAGCGCTAGTTTCGGATGTTTTGGATGTGTTCCAACTAAAGGCCTTCTGTCCTTAACTGTTGGCCGAATACCGGCTCTTTGTTCGATGACTTTATAATCATCCCCAAGCATTCGTTTCAAAAATTTCTCTATTTCCGATTTTCCCTTTTCACTGGGTTTCGGGGAAAGGTCCTCCCGATTATAGGTTGCGCCAACCAGGTAATGCTGACCACCGAGGGGAATAAAAAACATATTGGATTTAAGAATGAAATCAATATTCAGGACGGAGGTCTCAATAAGAAGTAATTCTCCTTTATTTCCCGCTAATGGAAGATAGTTGAAAAACGGGTTCTTCAACATGCCAAAGCCTTCACAGAAAACAATATTCTTAGCCGTTATATTTTTATAACTGATAACATCCTGTTCGATTATCATCTGATCATGGTCAAATGATTGGTCAAGATAACGATCATGGGCTTCCAGGTTCTTAATAAATCCTGAAATCAATGTTTGGGTTTTCAGTCGGCCCGAGTTATGCACCTCTCCCAGACCATATTCACAAGTTATCTGATCATGATTAAACTCAATGAGTTCATCAGACAGGAACTGCCCGACTTTTGGTTTATCAAGGGCCTGGAACCAGTTATTTTGCTCTTCTGCGGAATGGATTAGTCTACGAACAGGTTTTTTTTCATCGAAAGAAATTTGAAGTTCTTTTTCGATCTCGGCGTAGAATTGCTCGGCCAATGGGATTTGCTTATCAGCCAGCCAGGCCAGTGTAAAGCGTTTAAGCATTACGGGGTTATATAAGCCACCGGCAACCAATGAAGCTTTATTTTGATTATTATCTATTACTACAAAGGACTTTTGCTTCTGTTTGAGTATTTGAGCAAATGATAGACCGGCGAGTCCGCATCCAACTATGATATAATCAGTCTGCATATAGGCGAAGATAAGGTATGATTGCGGAAAGGAATAAAAAAAGCCCACCGAATGGGTGGGCTTTGATTGTTATGAAATGGGATTAATAACTCCACATATCTTGTTCGAAGTCTCGAATTTTCTCTTTGACTCGATTCGATTCCAGTAATTGCATCAGGGCATTGTCAGAGATATATTCCGTAATTGTTCTATCTCCCTGCACGTTTTCCTCCCTGAAGATATATCCGTTGAATCGTCTTGAATTCAGCAGGTGATCAAAGGTAATCGGAACGGCGCTATTTTCATTATTAAAGGCTTTAGCCTCATGAAGCACCTCTCTTGCGTCCGGAAAGAACACCCAGAATAATGGCACTAAATCAGGTTCATCACTATCGATGAAGTTAACATCTGGTGCTACCGGGGCAATTCCCAATAATCTGTATTTCAATTCGCCATGGCGCTTATCGAAATACCAGAGTCCTTTGATATGATACTCCATTATATCAGCTGCGGTAATGTCCCGCCTGTTGATATATTCTGCAGATAATTCTTCGCCTGCATTCAACTGCTCAATACCCAATTCTGTGGTATCGACTCTAACCAAAGCGGCTTCGATATCTTTCAATGTCCTTTTAGCCGTAAAGTAGGAATCGTCGTAAATATTGGGAATGTCACCATCTTTTACAGCAGCCATTAAGACATCAAATAAAGAACGCCTGTTTCTGCCAATGTTATTGGTGTCGATGGGATAGTACATTGGGAAGTTTACTCGTTCATCGAGAACGACTTTTTCCCAGGCCATCCTTGAGTACAGGATATCCCTGTCATCAACATAACCATAATCCAATGGCTTATCATTATCCAATAGTTTCTGCGCGGTAGTTTTCACACCGATGTCCTCCGGGCTTTTAGCATTCAGGATATTCGCCTGACCAAAAGTGGTGTTGACCATAAGGGCACAGATACCGATTATAAAAATATGTTTCAATTTCATCTTCCTTAATCTTTACGAGTTGGGACAGTTAAAAACCATCTGGTTTAATTAGTCAATTCAATAATAACAGGAGAAACTTTCTTCAACCTGTAGCTTGCATTAGTTGCAATCTTAGCCTGGATATCGAATACCTGTACGGCAGATCCTCTCTTCGCTTTACGAAGGGCGGCCTTAGCACGGCTATTCAATTTACTTCCACTAACATTGATTGTAGGCTGACCAAGAACTTTAAATTTAAATCCTGATACATTCAGCTTAAGATCGAAATCGAAATCATCCAATTTCGCTCCAATAGTCGAAATCTCTAAACTGTTACGTTGCATTTTGATTGCACCATCTTCTCCACGAACCGTACCGGTTGGTTTTGGAATATCCTTGATCCTGAACTTGGCAGCATCAGATACTCTGGAACCGTCAGGCAGTGTACCATTAACATTAATAGTCACTTCACGTCCCTGGACAGTGGTTACATTCATCAAATATTTTCCAACACCTCCGGATTTTCTTAAACCTGGGGCGCTTGCTGAAACGTTGTTATCGGAAACACCTGCGAAAGAAATGGTCATCGGGTTATCAACACCACGGTATACCACATTCATTTTATCAGCAGAGATCGTAGCCGAATTGGGCTTAGGAACAACTGCATAGGAGCTTTTTACTGGTATCACAATTGTTGAATCACCTTCAACGAACTGGAATTCACCAACAATTTCACGTTCTCCTACCGAACCGGCTGGGAAATCAAGAAGGGTCTGACCTGCCTGCATAGCTTCTTCAGGAAGTTCTTTACCATTGATAATTACCTTGTCGGCTCTAAGAGTTTTGTCATTTTTACCCAGGATAATTCGTCCTTTAAAGTTTTCACCGTTAAAGAAAGCGGTTTTATCCGGTACAACAATCGCATCGAAGTTAGTCAACGACGCTTCAACTTTCAATTTACCGGCTAACATAGACGACAGAACCTCAGATTCAGTAGTCTTAATATCAGCTTGTAGTTGTGTCATTTTAGTTAAAGAAGCAACTAATGGGAATCCTTTGTAGTGATAATTCAACCATGAAAGAATATTTCCGTCTCGATTAGTAACGTCATCTGTTGCAAACTTTTTTTGAACATCGGCAACGATGTCCTGTAGATCTGGGTTATCTTTTAATACATCTGCAACACCATCACGGAACTTACCAATTTCATCTAGAAATTCTTGTCCTTCTGGTTTTAGTTTATCACCTATAAAGAATAATTCGTCTAGGAATCCGGACTTATCCATAATTTCATAATCCTCTGGATTATCAACGGTAGCCGTCATTTTTCCTTTAAGCTCTGTTAAATAGCCATTGAAGTCATTTGCAAGCGTCGAAATATTATCAGCCTGCGCCTTCAATGGGCGGTATTTAGCAGGTTGCTCATCAACCTTCTCAGCCAAACCTTGCATGAAATCGGCATTACGCGAAGTAGCTGCCTCATTCGATTCTGTAAGTTTAGCATTCATCAATCCGAAAGCAGATAGGACCTCTTTTGACATATTCAATGCGAGCATCGCAATGAAGATCAAATACATCAGGTTAATCATTTTCTGCCGCGGAGATAATTTTCCTTGTGCCATGTCTAATTAAGTTTTCGTTAGTTAAAATGGATTGTGCTAAATACTTAATTAGTTGCGGTTCATGGCTGAAAGCATACCACCATAAACTCCGTTAAGAGATGATAGGTTTGAAGCCAAGGATTGCATTTGCTCTTTAAGTTTGGAAGCATTCTCGATAGCCTCTTCATTAATAGAAGCTTGTCTGTTCACGCTTTCCAATTGAACTTTATAAAGATTGTTCAAAGATTCCATTTGGGCCGCAGCCAATGAAAGCTCTTCACCATATTTCTTGGTAGCTTGAATTGAATCCACTGTTGGGGACAGGTTCTTAGCTGCACCTTCGAAATTCTTGATGCTATCACCTAAGCTAGTCATCAACTCACCATCGATTTTAGCTTCTTTTAGTAATTCATCTAATTTCTTAGATAGAATACCTTCAGCATCTTTAGGTGACTCATTTTTGCCTTTTTTCTTTCCACCTGCTAATTCAGGGTAAACCAAAGACCAATCTAAATCATCATCAACAGATTCGAATGCTGAGATTGCGAAGATGATTGCCTCGGTTACAAGACCAATGGTTAACATTACGTTACCGGTTAATGGTCCTAATTCGAAGTGGATAATCTTAAATAATGCACCAATAATTACAATTGATGCACCAAGTCCATAAGCCATGTTCATGAACTTTTTTTCTGCTCTTGATTGTGCCATAATAATTGTTTTAAGTTAAGTTAAGTTAATATCAATTTTTGTTATTAGTTTCTTTTTCTCTTCTTGGTATTGAAACCAGGTCCACCTGCATTTGCGGTGATATCAGTTCCCATATAATCCTGAACAGTCCGGAAACCAATATAGCTTCGTGCTGAGTCAGCATATTCGTAATCTCTGGAACTGACCTGAAGGAAATATGCAACATCCTTCCAGGAGCCACCACGAACAACTTTACGTTCGTTCTCTTCATCATTGATGCTCGGATTGAAAGTTGCAGTGTATTCATATGAATTGGGGTCGTATGATGAATTCACCCATTCCGAAACGTTTCCAGCCATGTTATACAAGTTGTAATCATTTGGCTCGTACGCATCAGCTTCGACAGTATAAAGTGCCTGGTCTGCTGCATAATCTCCACGTAGTGGCTTGAAGTTTGCCATAAAACAACCTCTGTCATTCTTGGCATACGGACCACCCCATGGGAATGTAGCTCCCTGAAGACCACCTCTTGCCGCATATTCCCACTCTGCCTCTGAAGGCAATCGGTAAGAATTTACGAACTGACGTTTCCTGGATTTCTGGTAGGAATTATGATATAATGTCCTCCACTGGCAAAATGCTTTTGCCTGTTTCCAAGACACACCAACTACCGGATAGTCACCATAGGCATCATGCCAGAAATAGTCGTTGTGCATTGGTTCATTATATGAATAGGAGAAATCGCGGATCCAAACTGTAGTATCGGGGTAAATCTCTACCTCTTCGGTAAGAATCACGTCGCTTCTGCTTAATTCTTTGTACTTAGCTGCTGTTTGAATATCCATGTACTTATACTGGAATTTAAACTTGCTCACATCCCAGGTTCTCTGTCCATTATAAGATTCCTCAATGGGCAGATACATTGTATCCATTATTTCAGCATAATATTCATCAGGATACTCATCAGTATCGAAGATAATATCGACATCATGATTGAGCTTGCGACCTTCATAGCCAGTAGGCCCCATACCACTATAGTTATCAAGCATATATTTCTCATATACACTCATGTTTGCGGTATCGGCATCTTTAAATGCAAACTCACCTGTACCTCCGTCACCCGGGGTCAGGCCATATTCATCTGCAAGGATCGCCAATTTTGTCCTGATTAACGAATCTCGCACCCAGTTAACAAATTGCCTGTATTCGCTATTCGTGATTTCGGTTTCATCCATATAAAAAGCACGGACTGTAACGGTTTTGGTAGGTGCATTTTGAACACCGGCCAAATCATCATCAGACTTACCCATTATAAAAGCACCTCCGGGTACTAATTCCATCCCGTATGGCTTTTCTGGATGCCAATTTTTTCCTTTAACTCCGACAAGCTGGCCGCGGTCTCCACGACCACAGCTGACTACTAAAGCTAAAACTGCGGTTAATAAAACAAACTTCTTCATAAACATAAACTCGAGGTTAATAAAAGTGATTTGTCATTTTCAAGGGTCCAAACATATTTCTTATTTTCCAAAAAAACAACTTTTTAAATGAAAAAATTGCATTTAATCTAAAAAAAATGCATTTCATCGATGTTTTTGAGTCAAATTTGGAGCGTTTAAATGCTGTTTTTCTTGAAAGCTTTAAACCACCTTTCGGGTATTATTCCGTTAGTTGCGTCCACATAATCACTGTGCATGCAAGGTAATAACGTATGCCGTTTTAATTTATTATTAACATTAGGCAAAAATGGTATTTCGATCCACCACCGGCCTGTTTTGATACTTTTCAGGAAGATCAGGTCATTATCTTCGATCAACACCGTATACCTTTGATAATGCTTTTCATCTTCGAAGTCATCATCAGCAACCCGGCAATTGACGCCTTCAATAAAATACCAGATCATCTGGGCAATCAACCCAGAAGTAAGATCGTCATTCGAAGATTCCTGATACTCGAAAATACCAAATGAGGAAACCTTATTGCTGATACCGGCATAACGGGCAATTGAGCAAATTTCGCGACCGTCAAATCCGTTTGGTGAATTCTTTTGCCGATCACTCAGTACAGAAGCCCGAACGCTTCTCAAATCGAGACTTACGATATTGGCATCTCGAAATACCGGCTCCACCATACTTATATCAGCATTGACTTCTCCAAGCCTGTAGGCTTCAAAGTAAAGCTTTTGCATAAGATCGATTTCATCGCCGGAATTGAAATAAGTTTGGTAGCCCACTGTAGCATAATTAAAAAGATTATAGGGTTTCTCCATAATAATCTTCCCAAGGAAACTCTTGTTATTGATCGGTTTTGATGAATCTCCAAGATCAAAATTACAATCAACATTTACAATATTGACCATTGGAATAACCTCATCATAGGCCCTGTATGCTGCATAGGTCAGGTCCTGGCTTCCACCAATAACAATAGGAATGATCTTTAATTTCAGTAAATCGGTTATTGTACTTCTTAAAGCGAAGTAAGTATCCTCGACGGTTTCTCCCGGCAGGATATCACCGAGGTCTGCTATTGACTTTGGCCAATTTCCGGGAAATAATGCATAAAGCGCTTTGCGTATGGAGTCGAAATCTAATTCCTGTCCGATATAATCGATATCGTTACGACTCTCTGGAACACCGATTATGGCAATCTTTACATCATCCAGATCCGGAACGCCTAACTGAGTTGAGTGAATCTTCATCTGTTTCCCCAGGGCCTGAGCAGAAAGCAATTCGTTGTGGGCAATTACGCGATCTGGAACGGCGGAGAGAAAACTATAATTCATGGATTAACTCTTTTTGGTGCTGGGTTTTTTTTTGGTAGTTCTTTTTTTAGGAGTACGCTGCTCAATCAACTCTTTAGCCTGGTCAACAGTCATATCGGTCACGTCAACTGACTTGTCTAATTCAATTTTCAGTTTGCCCTTAATAATATGGTGTCGGCCCCATCTGGCTTTTTCAACCCGGATTCCTTCCTCTTCCCAATTATGAATGAGTTTGTCACGGTCTTTTTGAAGTTTGGTTTCGATCAGCTCAACAATATCACTATCGGAAAGGTTATCCCAGTCGTACTTCTTATTCACATTAATGAACATATTGTTCCACTTGATGAACGGGCCAAATCGACCCTTTCCTTTTATAACCGGAAGTTCCTGGTAAACATATATAGGAGCATCTGCTTTCTGCTTTTCTTTGATCAGTTCGATCGCTTCCGGCATTTCAACAGTTAAGGGATTCATCCCCTTGGGTAACGAGATAAATGTTTTCCCGTGCTTCACATAGGGTCCATACCGACCATTGTTCACTTCAACATCCATCCCTTCATATTCACCAAGATTCTTGGGTAGTTTAAAGAGGTCCATCGCCTCTTCGTATGTAATTGTACTGAGTTGCTGATCCGGGCTAAGGCTGGCGAACAATGGTTTTTCTTCATCTTCTACAGTCCCGATTTGAACCATTGGTCCGAATTTACCTAACCTGACGCTAACCTGTCTTCCACTTTCAGGATCTTTCCCGAGGATGCGTTCCCCTGATTCCCGTTCGGCATTTTGCTGAACTTCCTCTACCTGTGGATGAAAATCCTTATAGAAGGCACGCATCATTTCAGTCCAGTTTTCCTTCCCTTCGGCAATCTCATCGAAATCTTCCTCCACCTTTGCGGTGAAATTATAATCCAGAATATGTTCGAAATGATTAACCAGGAAATCGGTCACGATAAAACCGATATCAGTTGGTACCATCTTTCCTTTATCCGAACCTACTTTTTCGGATAGTTTGCTCTCTTCAATTTTTCCTTCCTTCAGAATAAATTGAGTATACGGCCTTTCAACACCTTCTACAGAACCTTTTTCAACGTACCCCCTGTTTTGAATGGTGGATATTGTTGGTGCATAGGTCGATGGACGTCCTATGCCTAATTCTTCCAATTTCTTAACCAATGATGCTTCCGAATACCTGTATGGCGGTCGGCTGTATCGTTCGGTAGCCGAAACATAATTATTAAATAATTCCTGATCCACCTTTAAGGCTGGTAACATTCCCTGTTGTTCCAGATTTTCATCATCGGTTCCTTCCAGATAAACCTTTAGGAAACCATCAAAGAGGATGACTTCACCGTTCGCAGAAAATCGCTCATCGAATCCGGGTGATCCTATCTGTACATTTGTTCGTTCCAGTTTAGCAGCACTCATTTGCGATGCAATTGCTCTTTTCCAAATCAATTCATAAAGTCTGACCTGGTCTGATTCTGCACTAATAGACTGCTTAGAAAAATCTGTGGGCCTAATCGCCTCATGAGCTTCCTGTGCCCCTTTCGATTTACTTTTAAAATTTCTTGGTGAACTATATTCCGATCCGAAAAGCCTGTTTATTTCGGCTTCAGCACCTTTCCTGGCTTCATTAGACAGGTTAGTACTATCAGTCCTCATATATGTAATCAATCCCGATTCATACAACCGTTGGGCCATGGTCATGGTCTTGCTTACTGAAAAATACAACTTACGGGATGCCTCTTGTTGTAATGTAGATGTGGTAAATGGAGCAGCGGCCGATTTAGATGCCGGTTTCTTATCGAGTGATGCAACCTGATATGCTGCTTCTATATTCTTCTTTAAAAAAGCTTCTGCTTCTTCACGAGTTGCAAAATTCTGAGGTAGCTTTGCTTTGAAGGTCTGACCTGTTTCGGTTCTGAATTCGGCATCTACTCTATATGTAGGCACCGGTTTAAAGTTTTCAATCTCCCGCTCTCGCTCAACGATAAGCCTTACAGAAACCGACTGTACCCTTCCCGCAGACAAACCGCTCTTGACCTTTCGCCATAATACCGGACTCAACTCGTATCCAACGATACGATCTAAAACCCGTCTGGCTTGTTGGGCATCAACAAGGTTATAATCTATTCCTCTCGGATTTTCAATAGCCTTTTTAATGGCTGATTTGGTAATTTCATGAAAAACAATTCTTCTGATTTTCTCTTTATCCAGTTTTAAGGTTTCGGCAAGGTGCCAGGCTATAGCCTCTCCTTCACGATCTTCATCACTGGCTAACCAGACAGTATCTGCTTTTTTCGCAAGCTCCTTAAGCTTTTTGACGATGGCTTTTTTATCACTGGAAACCTTGTAATTAGGTTTAAAATCGCGATCTACATCCACCCCCAATTCTTTTGAAGGAAGATCTGCAATGTGACCGAAACTCGATTCCACTTTAAAGTCTTTCCCCAAAAATTTCTCAATCGTTCTGGCCTTTGCAGGCGACTCTACGATTACCAAATTTTTTGCCATCTCTGAAATTTTAAGAGGTACAAATGTATATGATTTTTTTAATATCAATAACAAGGACCGAAATTAGAGGGCCATTATTGGAGAGGACAAAGCTCTTTTATTGATTTGAAAATCAGTGTTTTAAATGAGGTTTATCGAAAAGATTTACGAGAGGCTGAATGAACTCCATTATATATGGTAATCCACCGGGCCTAAAACGCCCTTAATAAAGTATGGGGAAAACCGAATTACATATCAGGTTGACCAATGGTTTCGATCAATTCCTGTGTCTCGGTAAAACCAATCACTTCCTTATAAATATAATAAACCGGGTGATAGACAAAAGCGGCAGTAAATAAGGATCCGATTCCGCAAAGCAGGAAACCTACGGCCGAAGCCAGCAGCGAAGAGACAATTATCAATCCGAAAGCGAGCAGCCATTTTTTATTCCCCAGTTTGAAACTGGCACTTACAATGTCGCTAACAGACATCTCTGGATTAAATCCAAAAACCGGAGACAGCAGCGACAAGGGAACAATCAGATAAAAGATTCCAAGAGTACTTAAGAAAAACGTGGGTATTATCAGTGCGGTAACTATTCCATATAATAATATGGTAATCAAGACCAAAATAAATGCCTTCGACAAGTATTTGCTTTTCAGAAAATAAAAGAAATCGTTAGTGGCCACCTCCTGATCGTGATCAAATTTGTATAGAATCCTGTAAAACGCAGCATAGAGGCATAATGAAACTGCGCTGATCACAATAATACCTATCAAAAAAATAATTACTGAAATGATAGAAAAGCCCGCAAGAAAGGAATCGTAAGCCGCTGAATCTACATAACCGTTCTGAGATTCAGTGATGATCATGGCTACAAACGGAATGTAAAATATGA
>JABDPU010000196.1 GCA_013042625.1 Flavobacteriaceae bacterium
GGTATCTGCCGCGGGAATATTATTGCAATCCACTGCCTGGTCTGTTGGCAGAGCTTCATTAAAGGTTGGATCGGTCGTATCAGTTACCGTCAGGGTTTGTGTATGTACTGTATCATTACCACAATCATCGGTAGCCGTCCAGGTTCTGGTGATGGTATAGTTTCCGGCGCAGATGCCTGCAGCAGTACTCTCATCAAAGACTACGGAGGCTGTTCCGGCAACATCTGTTGCAGTAAGCGTTTCAGCAGAAGGAATATTGTCGCAATCGGCAGCAGTGTCAGGTGGAAGAGCTTCATTAAAAACCGGAGGTGTGGTGTCTACAATTGTAAAGGTTGCAACTTTCGTAATTTCATTTCCACAATCATCTGTAAGAGTAAATGTTACGGTTTCAGTACCGGTTGAGCCACAATCATCGCTCAATCCACTACTATCATGAGTCACAGTCAATGTGCCACAGGCACCATCCCCTGCGAAACTTGTAAGCCAGTTGGCAAACGCATTTCCAGGATCGGGAGTACCGTCAGCTTCAGCAAATCCATCAGCAGGTTCTACAGTCCAATAAGGAGGAACGAATGATATTCGCCTGACATCACTAATACCGATTTCCAAATAATATATAAAGCCATCCAATGGATTTTGAGCCATGTGAACTATTCCTGCCCTGTATTGGTGGGGGGCAAACAATTCTACATCGCTGAACCAATTTGTAGTACCGTCGGTCATGGTTCCAACCCCGATAAAACTTCTTACATAGTCGGAGAAGAAATACTTGTCCTCATAAAAACTTCCGAGGTTTGCATTTTTAAGGTAAACTCCGGCAACTGCTGCATTTCCGTTAAACATATCTCCGGATGTTGGTGAACCAGAGCCACCAATTTGAGGATCGGTTGGAGTCGATCCACTAAACCAAGGGACCCGGGCATCAAATGGTGCTACTGGCGGACCATGTTTCCATGCAATCTCCGGCCTGTTATGTGTAAACTGTCTTAAGGCGGGATCAGGATTATCTGCCCATGAGGTTGGCTGAATACAATCATCTTCAAAACGTAAACCAGTCGGATTACCAAGAGCATCCAGATACTCAGCATTTGTATTTTGATATCCGGTATGCGCAACCAATCCTTCGAATAAAGGCCATCCCGCATTAAGACCGGGTTTATCAATAATGTGAAGGTCTTCCCATGTGCCCCAGCCTACATCTGTAACATGTAAAATTCCGGGGAAACCGACTGCTGGATTCGTACTCCCAGTTCCCGGTTGTATGGACATACGGAAGGGGTTCCGAAGGCCCATGGCATACATACGTGATTCTGCAGACCTGGGGTTATTAGAATCATATAATGGATTGGACGGAATACCATCTCCTGTTGCAGGATCTAAGCGCAATACCTTTCCGCATAAAGATGTGGTCATCTGACTTCGGAAGGCGCCAACATTCTCATCGGGTCTTAAAATGCCGTCATTAAGGGCTTGCTGAAAATATGTTTCTGTTGCGTTTCCATCGTCGACGCTTGAATAACTGGCATTATCTCCAGTAGAAACCAATAAGGTACCATCTGCTCCGAAAACAATAGTTCCTCCGGCATGAGATTGATGAGTTAACGGAACCCCGGTTTCTTTGGTTTCTCCAAGCAGAACCTGTCTTGAATTTGACACTGTTGACAGCGGACTGCTATTAAGATCAACCTGGTATTTAGTTAAGCGGCTAATCGTTGCTTCAAAATAATCATTATCATTTGGGTCATAATTGGGCCCGGGGAAATCAATGAGGTGTTCCCTGTCTACCACATAGAACAGGTAGATGAACCCATTGGAATCGAAATCCGGATCAAGGGCAAGGCTTAATAATCCGAAGTCGCGCCAGGCTCCAACTTCATCGGAGATATCCAGAACGGGATCATTTTGAAGCACATAGCTGTTTCCATTCCAATTGGCAACTTTTATGAATCCCTGGTAAAACCATATGAACATTTTTGTTCCATCGGAATTAAAGGCAGTGCCCATGGGTGTATCGATTCCGAAGTCATTATTAAAATCGAAAATCAGGTCGTCTGTATAGCCCGTAGGTAACTGGGAATAAATATTAGCCGAAAATCCCAGCAAAATAAACAGACATAAAATAATATAAATTCGGTTGGTTATTTGATAATAGCGTGACATCAGGACAACAATTTAGTCAGGTGAAATGAGATTTTAATTTTGCTATTAATCAGGGGAAGGGATCTTTAAAAATAATCCTTTCAAGGGTTGATAAAGTTATAAATTCGATCAATTGAACAAATATCAGATATATTGATATTATTATAAGTTATTAACAAAAAAGCCCGGAAAAATCCGGGCTTTCTAACCAAAACAAATCAATTCAAATTCACACTTCCACATTATCCTGGCCGTGTTTTTTAGTTCTTTTGAGGCGGGAAATCATACATATTAATGACCACCCGTTGCTATCAATCAATTCAAATTTTTATCTTCCTAGACTTCGTGTCCTTTCATCATTTTATTCCAGTACAAATGCGGAAGTCCATATTTTTTTAGCATCCATAATCGCCAGTGTTCCTTAGACGAATCTTTGATCATCATTGGAAACTTTTTCAGTTTAGGGTCTGGCATGAAATTTTTTTCATAATCGAATTCAGCCAAGACCATTTTTCCATATCCAGTGACAAGCGGACAGGAGGTATATCCGTTGTACGCTTTATCTGAAATACTATCTGTATCGACCATTTTCAGAATATTAGCCACCGCAACAGGGGCTTGCTTTCTGATAGCCGCACCTGTTTTGGAAGTCGGTATATTAGAGGCATCACCAAAACTAAATATGTTTGGATATCGTATATGTTGCATTGTTTTTGAGTCGACTTCAATCCAGCCCGTATCTGCAGCTAGCGGAGAATTTCTCACGAAATCGGGAGCCGATTGTGGCGGAGCAAGGTGCATTATATCGAAATGAATACCATATCGATCGCCATCACGCGACACCTGCACATCTTTGTAATTATATTGAATTTCATGATCGAGCTGGGACTCATCACCATCGGCCAGGGTTACACATCCTCCTGCCGTGATATCTTTCTCTATTTCATACCATGCAATTTTGTTCTTACCGTCCACTTCCACCAGTTTATGGAAAAATCGAACATTGATATCTTTTTTATCAATCACCTCCATCAGTGTGTCAGCAATGATCTTTACACCGAATATACTCGGACTGGGTAGTGCAAAAATGATATTGGTATTATTCCTCACCCCTGTCTTTCTGAAATGTTCATCAGCGAGGTACATAATTTTCTGCGGTGCACCACCGCATTTTATGGGTGTCGCTGGTTGAGTAAACAAGGCTGTACCGCCTTTAAATGCTTTTAAGGTTTCCCACGTATGTTCAGGATTGGTGTAGTTACTGCATACTGCTCCGCTTTCCATGGCTTCTGGAAGCCCTTTCACCAATTCAGCTGCAATTTTGATACCGGGAACCACGACTAAATAATCATATGATATTTTATCACCACTGCGCGTGGTAATAGCATTTTCTTCCGGTTGAAAAGTCTCAGCATAATCCTTAATCCAGTCGGCTCCTTTGGGTATTAAAGAACTCATCGGACGCGCTGTTTTCTCGTAATTGTAAGAATTAGCACCTACCAGTGTCCAGGCCGGTTGATAATAATGCGTATCGGCGGGTTCAACAATTCCTATTTCAAGTTCCGGTCTTTGTCGTTTAAGCTGGCTTGCAGTCATGATGCCTGCTGTGCCTCCTCCGATGATTAGAATTTGATAATGAGATTTCAATTTGATTTGCATTAGATGGATAAACTAATGTAGATAATATCAAGGGAATTTAGCGTAACTCAGGTTACACAACTTAACCCAAAATTCATAGTGATAAGAGTTAGAATTAATTTTCAGTTGGAATTAGCCAGCTAGTTTTAACTGAGAGATGATTTCGTCCTTGGAAATCAATCCGGACTGCCGCCAAATCGCTTCCCCGTTTTTAAAAATCATCAATGTGGGTACTCCACGTATTTGAAACTTTTGAGATAAGGCTTTATTCCTGTCTACATCAATTTTAATGACAGAAACCGAATCCCCCAGTTGATCCTTTACCTCCTTCAAAACCGGAGCCATAAGTTTGCAGGGGCCGCACCATTCGGCGTAGAAGTCGATCAGGACCGGTTTTGGCTTGTTAATTATGTCTTTAAAGGATGCCATAGCTTAACTCTTATTTTGTCGCATGCGCTTTCTCCTGGGGCCTTTTTCTTGATTACCGCAGCTGTCATTCTTTCCCATATCCTGGAGATACAGATAATCAGCGATGAGCTTTATACTATCTTTTGGAAATCCATGTTTGGGCATTATACCAAAACGGCGAGCGGCGCCACTCATTTTAAGATGATCCCAATTAGGATCTTCAACCCAACTTACAATGTTATTTACAAATTCATCCTTTGGCATTCCTTCGGAGAGGTAATGCTGTTTAACCATAACCATTGGCGGTGCCAGTCTTCCCTCATGATCACCCTGAGGTTTATGACAGCTTAGGCAATAGGTTTCCATTAATTTTTTTCCGGGGTGGACTTCAAGAGGGTCCTGAACGGATTTTAGTGTGAGTTGTTCACTGCGCTGGCAACTTGCCATCGCAAAAAGGGCAAAAAAGGCAAATAAACTGGTCTTCATGATATTGGATTTACCAATTCAGAATCCCACCTTTCAAATCATAGATCTCTTCAAATTCAAGAATTGCGAGTTTCTCTGCAGCACGTCTGCTTCTTACGCCACTTCTGCAATATAAATAGATCGGCCTGAATTTATCGAGTTTCTCCAATTGCTTGAAAAAATCACTGGAATAGAAATCGATATTAATAGCATCGGTGATGTGTCCCCGTCTATACTCCAATGGGGTTCTTACATCAACCAATTGTACATTTCCACTGCTAATCTGATTTCGAAATTCAATGGGTGTCAGAAGATGAACCTGCTCTGAACGCGGTGATTTTCCGAATATTTTACTTAAAAAACTCATACCTGTAAAAGTCTTCTTTTGAGACTTATAAATTTAACTCTTATTCGTAATTTATCGGGTAACAATAGTTACACAAAAAAAAGCAGCTCATAATTGAACTGCTTTTTTAAAATCCTATTAATTAATCTACTACAAGAGCGTAGTTGGACATACATATTCTGTCATAGGCGCTTCGGTTTCTTTGAGGTCTTTGAAACCTCCTCTTACGTCAGTTACGTTTTTAACTCCATTTGCCTGGAAGATAGACGCTGCAACCAACGATCTGTAACCACTGGCACAGTGAAGTACATATTCCTTGTCAGGATTGATCTGTGCAAAGTCCTGGTGAATAAAATCCAATGGGAAATTTTCAACACCAACAACATGTTCAGAATCGTATTCAGACTGACGTCTTACATCTAACGGATTTGGCAGGGTACCTTCTTTAAGTTTTTCAGTAAAGGTATGAGCCGAAATAGACCCAATCTTATCCACTTCATAACCATGGGCCAACCAGTCTTCAATTCCACCGTTCAGATAACCGAGAGTATTGTCATATCCAACCCTTGAGAATCTTGTCACGATTTCATTGACTCGTAATTCTTCATCAGTAATGAAGATTATCTTCTGATTGATATCCCTGATCAAGGATCCTACCCAAGGGGCGAAGCTTCCGTTTATTCCAATAAACCAGGCACCTGGAACTGTACCTTGTTCTGTATAGTTTTCCTTAGTTCTTGTATCAACAACCAAAACATCATCGCGTTCGCTTAATTCTTTGAACGTATCCGGATCAAGAGGTGTAGTTCCTTTATGGAGAACTTCATCGATACTGGTATTGATCGTCTTGTTCATTCTCACATTATTCGGGAAATACTGTGGCGGTGGCTTAAGGCCTGTTGTCACTTCCTTGATAAACTCTTCCTTGGTCATATCGGCACGAAGCGCATAGTTTGTCTTCTTCTGATTACCAAGTGTATCATATGTTTCACTACTCATATTCTTACCACATGCAGAACCTGCACCGTGATTCGGATAAACGATAATATCATCTGGTAAAGTCATGATCTTATTCCGAAGTGAATCAAATAAATGACCTGCGAGATCTTCTTCAGTTAAAGTGCCTTGTTTCACTGCAAGGTCAGGTCGACCTACATCTCCAATGAAAAGGCAATCACCTGTGCATACATATGGTGTATTTCCATCTTCATCTGTTATTAGATAAGAAGATGATTCCATAGTATGGCCCGGAGTGTGTAACAGAGTTAATTTTCCTCCACCAAGTGGGAATTCTTCTCCGTCAGATCCGTTATAAATTTCGTATTCTGCTGTCGCATTTGGTCCGAAGATTATTTTCGCACCCGTCTTCTGAGCTAAATCATATTGTCCGGAAACAAAATCGGCATGGAAATGCGTCAGGAAAATGTACTTGATCTTAGCATTGTCTGCCTCTGCCATCCTTAGGTATGGCTCGGTTTCCCGAAGGGGATCAATTACAGCAGCCTCACCATTCGACTCCACATAGTAAGCCATTTCAGCAAGACATCCAGTAAATAATTGTTCAACTTTCATAATTGATTTCTTTTGTTTTTCTTTTTATTCAGTTATAAAATTAATCAATAATTATAGCAGTGACTGTAACCGAGGTTACACTTTTTCAACCAGTTAGAGATTTGCCTGGTTGATATAGTCACTAAATTCGGTATCATTATCGGGTTCTTCAGGCTCATCGAAGTAATGATCGATAGCCTCCTGAATACTCATAAAGAAATGATCGGGATGGACTTTCCTGGTAAAACCAGATCTCATCATAACATCTCGAACAGGCCCTTTAATACCCGTAAAACAAACCTCAACACCTCTTTCTTTAAAATCATCTACAATTTCCTCTAAAGCATGGATAGCCGTACTATCTATATTATTTATGCTCTCGCCGTCGATAATCAATAGTTTTAGCTTATCATTTTTCAAAGCCTCATATTCATATAACTTATCTTTAAAGAAGGTGATATTAGCAAAGAAAAGCTGTGCGTCAAACCTGTAAATAAGGACTTCCTCTTTAACCTCAAGATCATCAAACCGTTCTATATTCCTGTAAAAATGTGTATCGGGAACTTTGGCTAGTCTTGCAGTATGAGGCCGGGTCGTTTTAAACAATACCATGGCTAATGAGAGAATCACACCTACTCCTATTCCAATCTCAATACCAAGACTTAGCGTCGCTAAAAAAGTTACGATGAGCATCCAGAAGTCGGTGCGATGACTTTTATATAAGTGAATTGCCTCCTTGTAATTAATCAATCCGAAAACAGCCACCATAATCACCGATGCCAGTATAGCTTTCGGAAGATTGTAAAATAATGGCGTCAGGAAAATCAAGGTGAGCACAATTAAAACAGCACTTACAATACCTGCTAAACCAGTTTTTGCTCCTGCCTGGTCATTTACTGCCGTCCGGCTAAATCCTCCTGTTGTAGGATAGGATTGGAAGAATGATCCTCCAATATTTGCTAATCCGAGAGCGATAAGCTCCTGATTCGGACTTACTTCATAATCCCTGTGTTTAATCTGAACCGCCTTTGCAACGGCAATACTTTCCATAAAACTGATCAAAGCAATGGTCAGTGCCATTGGAAGCAGGGTTTGCATAATATCCAGGCTTAGGTCCGGCACTACAAATGATGGAAGCGTTGATGGAATATCTCCAACGATCGGAACTACCTTTTCGCCTTCTCCCCATCCGGTCAGACTTATTATCAGAATACCAATAATCACAGCGAACAAAGCTCCGGGCAGAGATTTATTAATTCGTTTCGACAAAACGATAACTCCAATCCCAAGTAAACCGATGAATAGTGCACCATAGTTTAATTGATCGAGGTTCTCCACAGCGTGTAATATAATTTCATGGACGTGATGACTCCTTGGAATTTCGATGCCCAAAAGGTGTTTCAGCTGACTGAATCCTATGATCAGGGCGGCAGCTGATGTAAATCCACTTACAACCGGATGTGACAGAAAATTGACAAGAAATCCCAAACGAAACAGTCCGAGCAGGAATTGAATTCCTCCCACCATAAAGGCTAAGAGAACGGCATAGGCAATATATTGTTCCATCGATAAACCGCCCATAGCGCCAAGTGCTGTTGCCGTTAAAAGCGATACCATAGCCACCGGACCAACCGCTAATTGTCTTGAACTTCCGAAGATGGCATAAAGTAAAATTGGAATAACTGAAGCATAGAGACCATAAACAGCAGGAAGTCCGGCAATAGAAGCGTAGGCCATTCCCTGTGGAATCAACATAACACCAACCGTCAGTCCGGCACTCAGGTCACCTTTTAACCAAGGTTTTTGGTAGGCTTTAATCCAGTCTATTATTGGGAAGAATGCTTTCAAAATAAGCGCATATTGTATTACAAAGATAACTCAATGCGCTTTAAAAAATGTAACCAGGATTACAGAAGATTTAAGGATTTTCTACACGGCATTCTGTGAACACCTGTTCTTTACATGGTACCTCCAACTTGTTATGGATATATGAAATTGCGGTCTTCTTGTCTTTAAAGAAAATACCATCACCCATTTTCTCAAAAAAGCCTCCTTTTCTAATAACATCCTGGCTGACTAACTTAAGTCCGGCAAAATAAATTCCTCCCCTGTTTTTCTGCCATTTTCTAATCTCGTTGGTGAGCCATTCGGCAGCGGCCAGGTCAATAAAGTTAATTCCATCGGCTGCGACCAGAACATATTGCATCTCATTCTTCTCGTAGAGTTGTGAGAAGTAGGTGGCAATTTTCTCAATGGATCCGAAATATAATGAACCATCTATTCTTACAATTTTGAGATTAGAACATTCCATAGCATTTTCATCCCGTATCAAGTTGATCAAATGGCGGTCTTTACTCATACCAAGAACAGCGATATTTGGCTGAGAGGTACGTTCCATAT
>JABDPU010000207.1 GCA_013042625.1 Flavobacteriaceae bacterium
CCTATTCCGAATTGGAACCTGAAGTATACAGGCTTTATGAAGATGAAATGGTTTAAGAAGACCTTTAAGCGGTTTTCTATAACACATGGGTATAATTCATCATATACCATCAACCAGTTCAGGGCGAATTTAGATTATCAGCCGGCCGATTTAGACCTTCCATACGACGCTCAGGATCCTGATGTATTTGACCAATCGGGCAACTACAAAAATGGAAAACTATATAGCAATGTTAACCTGGTTGAACAGTTTAGTCCATTGGTGCGTCTGGATATGGAAATGAAAAGCTCGTTGAAGATCCTGGCAGAATTGAAGAAGGATCGTTTGCTTTCGATGAGTTTTGATAACAACCTTCTGACCGAGATTAAAGGTAATGAGTACATACTCGGATTAGGATACAGGTTTAAGGATGTCAAAATCAGGTCGAAAATGGCTGGTCCAAGACAGATCATTACAAGTGATCTTAATATGAAAGCCGATATTTCAATACGGGATAATAAAACAATAATACGGTATCTCGATCTTGAGAATAATCAGGTCACAGCTGGTCAAACCATCTGGAGTTTAAGATATACCGCCGATTATGCATTCAGCAGAAATTTAACCGGAATATTCTATTTTGATTACACCTTCTCTGAATATGCTATATCTACTGCATTTCCTCAAACCACCCTCAGATCTGGACTGACTTTACGATACAGTTTTGGCAATTAATCCTTATTTTTACGCATCTAATTTTATTCCAGCATAATGAACATTCCGTCAGAATTAAAGTATACTAAAGATCATGAATGGGTTCGTGAAGAATCTGATGATATTATTGTAGTTGGCATTACTGATTTCGCCCAGGGTGAACTAGGTGATATTGTATATGTTGAGGTGGAGACCGTTGATGAAACACTTGAAGCCGAAGAAGTATTTGGAACCGTTGAAGCGGTTAAAACTGTATCGGATCTCTTTTTACCGGTTTCCGGAGAAATCGTTGAATTTAATGAATCATTGGAGGATGAGCCCGAAAAGGTCAATACAGATCCTTATGGCGAAGGATGGATGATCAAAATTAAATGCAGTGATCCTTCTCAATTAGAGGATCTGATGACTGCAGACGATTACAAAGACTTAATTGGTGCCTAAAAAGGTATTCCTGGTTCTTGCTGTATTATACACTGTTGCATTGACAATAGCGAGCCTGATAACGCTCAAAAGTTTACCTGAACTGGGCACCGACATGGACGATAAACTGTACCATGTTCTTGCTTATTTAATCCTTTATCTCATTTGGTATTTTGCCGTTGTTAAGTCGGTTAATAAGAAACAACTGATGACACTTGCAGTGATTTGTATTGTGTTCGGCATAATAATTGAGGCCATTCAGGGAAAGGTTAATGTGAATCGAATGGCTGATAGTCTCGATGTTGTCGCCAATATTATTGGAGTGTTATTCGGGTTTGTTCTAAGTCTGAAATGGATTCACAGGTTAAGTTAAAAAAATTGCAAAGCCTTGCATTTTTAGTAAATAATTGGTTATTTTACCACTCTTCAAAACAAAAAAATTATGAAACCTAAGAAAAGTTTGAAGGCGGATGTCTCAAGAAACAGTTCAGTTTACTTTGCTGTTGGACTAGCGCTCATGCTATTGGTGGCTTACAGCGCTATCAATTATAAAACTTATGATAAAGACGCTATTGACATTGGTCAGCTGAATCTTGAGGAGGAGCTCGAGGAAGAAGTCCCGATTACGGAACAAATCCAGACTCCACCACCTCCACCACCTCCACCACCTGCGGCTCCCGAGGAAATCGAGATCGTAGAAGATGAGGAGGAAATTGAAGAAACCGTAATCGAGTCTTCTGAAACCGATCAGGAAGAAGAGATTATCGAGATTGAAGAAGTTGAGGTAGAAGAAGTTGAAGAAGATATTGAGGTTCCGTTCTCAGTAATTGAGAATGTTCCGATCTTTCCGGGTTGTGAAACCGGAAGCAATTCCCAGAAAAGACAGTGTATGTCTGATAAGGTTAAGAAATTCGTAAATAAGAAATTCAATACTGACCTTGCAGGTGATCTCGGGCTTTCAGGAAGACAGCGTATAATCGTTGCATTTAAAATCGATAAGACAGGTAACGTGGTTAGTGTTCGCGCAAGGGCACCACACCCAAGATTAGCACAAGAGGCTGAAAGGGTTGTAAAATCACTACCTAAAATGAAACCGGGAAAACAAAGAGGTAAAGCGGTAATCGTACCGTATTCTTTACCAATACTCTTCCAGGTTCAGGATTAGTAAAAACCCTATAAAATATTATGATCCCGCTCAATCGAGCGGGATTTTTTTTGGTATGTTTCTTGAGGCCTGGAAAGTAGATATCAATCCTAAAACTCAATCATTATGTCTGCTTTCAATTTCAGAAATAAAGAGAAATCCTCAAATCAGGGAAACAAGAATCCTAAACCGAATACGACGCTGTATTTTCAAATCGGATTGATTCTCAGCCTGACCATGGTCTATGCCCTGTTCGAAATGCAATTTGAATTTAAATCTCCCGAACTATCTGATCAGGGATTGTCATATGAACCCGAATACTTCATTTATCCTCCGGAATTAAAAGCGGAAACTCCTGAATACCCGGAAGAGGATAAACCCCTTGAGAAGAAAAAAGCCAATGACAACTTCAAGCTTATCGATGATGATGCGAGTTTAAAAAAGATGGCCGATACATTGTTTAGTAAGCCTGTTAAGCCTGATGGCCCTGCAATAGATCCCGGTGACATTGTACTGCCTGAAGATCCTCGTGATGCGGTCTATAATATTGTAACTGTTGAGCATGTTCCTGTATATCCGGGCTGTGAAAAAATGGAAACGAACCAGGACCGATTGGCATGTATGTCAGACAAGCTGGGACAGCTGGTAAAACGGAAATTCAATACCGATTTGGCTTCAGAACTGAATTCAGACAAGCCTCATAAAATTATCTTGTATTTCACCATTGATAGCGGTGGTGAGATAAAAAATTTAATTGCCAGGACCCCTTATCCGAGACTTCAGAAGGAAGCATTGAAAGTAGGGTATAAAATCCCTGTAATGCAACCGGGAAGGCAAGGTGATAAAAATGTTAGTGTCATGTATGCGTTGCCAATAGTAGTTGCCAAGCAATATTAAGATCGAAATATATTCAGAACTAAACCGTTATCAGAATATTGATAACGGTTTTTTAGTGCATAAGCATGAAAAATAGTATCTTTCACCAGTCTAACCGCCATGGTCTGTAGCATGAAGAAATTTGCCCTGATCCTCTCCATTTTAGGTTTTTATTTTTACTCCAATGCACAGGTTGAAACCGATTTCGAGAAACCCCCGGTTTTTCCAGAATGTGAATCTGTTGACTTCGATGCTGTGCGATCTTGTTTTAACCGGGAACTGTCATCTCGGGTGTTTAAGGAATTTGAAGTTCCGCAAATCGTTAAAGATGAGAATTATTCCGGTGAGGTAATCGTGCTTTTTGAGGTAGATGCTGAAGGCAACTTCATAGTGATGTATGTCGATGCGGCTTATGATGAGTTAAAGACCGAAACAAGACTCGTATTTGCCGAATTGCCCAAAATTAAACCGGCGACCTATAATGGCAATCCAACTTATAAACAGTATTCTTTTACCATTGCTATTCCTTTGGTTGATCCCGCTGCAGCAGTGGTTTCTTCAGAAGAGAGGGTTGAAGAGAAACAGAATGAGATGGAGATCCTGGCCAAAAAGGAAATGGATTCGGTCAATAAGTCCATTATACCATATAATAAGGCCGAATACAGCAGTCAGCTGAATATTCCATTTACACACCAGTTCTATGCAAAATTTGATCGGGCGATCAATCTGGTTGGTACTAACAGCCATACAGCCTCCAAACCTTTGCTATATAATGATGTCAGTCGATATTTCGATATAAAGCAGATGAATGCTGAGCTAAATAAAGGAGGCAATAGCTGGGGTGCAAGAAAATTGTTTAATGAACATTTGGTTCAGGTTCAAAGTAAGGATTATTGGTTCACTATTGATCCTATTTTTGATCTTCAGGTTGGTAAAGACAGTGATGCTGATTTCAATTCAACATATAACAATACCCGTGGTATTTTTGTTCAGGGTGGTTTAGGAAAGCGATTTAACTTTTCAGCTTCGATATATGAAAGCCAGGGAAGGTTTGCACAGTATTTCAATGACTATGCAGAGACACTTAAGGCCTTTGGTCCCGATCCGGCAATAATTCCGGGTAGAGGAATTGCGAAGCGTTTTAAAGATGACAGCTATGATTATCCGGTTGCTGAGGCCTACCTGTCGTATTCCCCTGCTGATTTTATCAACTTACAATTTGGCCATGGTAAGAATTTTATAGGTGATGGTTACAGGTCCCTTCTTTTGGGTGACCCTGCAAGTCCGTCCCCGTTCTTAAAGATCAATACAACATTCTGGAAAATTCGATATACCAACACCTGGATGTGGTTAAAGGATGTCCGCCCTGAAGTTACAGAGGATGGAGCATTTCTCAGTAAATATATGGCTAATCACTATCTGAGCTGGAATGTTTCAAAGCGATTAAACCTGGGCCTCTTTGAGTCTGTACTCTGGACCAACTCCAACGACAGGGGATTCGATATCAACTATCTCAATCCTATTATTTTTTACAGGGCGATCGAATTTGAAACCGGACAGGGCGCTGGGAACGCTATTGTTGGAGCCTCTGCAAAGTATAAATGGAATGACCAGTTTAATTTATACAGCCAGTTTATTATTGATGAATTCTCATTAAGCGATGTCAAGGCAGGGGATAAGAGTTGGAAGAATAAATTTGGCTACCAGTTAGGTTTAAAATATTATAATGCATTCCAGGTAGATAACCTGTTGCTTCAGTTTGAGTATAACCGAGTAAGGCCTTATACGTATTCGCATAATACTGTAGTTTTAAATTATGGGCATAACAATCAGAGTATGGCCCATTTGTGGGGAGCGAATTTCAGGGAGGCCATATTTATCGGCAGGTATCATTATAAGCGATGGTTTGCAGACGCAAAATTCATTTTTGGTAAGCGAGGTCTCGATTTTTCCAATGACGATGATATGTTTGCCTATGGAGGTGATATCTATACCAGTGAGAATGACAGGCCGGCCAGTACAGGAGTAGAAGTCGGACAAGGTAATACGGCTAAATTATTTCATGCTGAATTACAAGGTGGTTATCTTGTAAACCCCGCAACCAATCTGAAACTATTCCTTTACCTTAACTACAGGGATTTTAATCCTGATGCCAATACAGTAAAGGACTTCAACCAATCGACCTTCTGGTTTAGCATCGGTCTCAGAACCGACCTGTTCAATTGGTATTTCGACTTCTAGAATTCTGACTTATTCCGATTTCAAACTCTGAAAGATAATACGCTTTATCCGCTCCGTGTTAATGAAGCCTGATCCAAAGCCTTGCTCATCATATGGTTTGGTGATTTCAGGATTTGATACAACTTCGTCCTCGGTCTTTCCTGCCTGGATTTCCGCTGCTACCCGATCTCGTACTGTCCTGAGCATATCCAGGAAAGTTTTATACTCTGCTTTATTAGAAACAGTTCCGTGTCCGGGAATAATCTTGGTTTCATCATCAATAACCATTAGTGCTCGTTCTACCGCCCTGATGTAGCCATCAACACTTCCTCCTGATTTGAGATCGATGTATGGAAACCTTCCATTGAAGTAATTATCACCCGTGTGAAGTACATTGCTTTCAGTGAAGAAGATCATCACATCGCCATCGGTATGTGCCTTATCAACATGAAATATGGCCACATGTTCCCCGTTGAGATGAAGGTTTAACTGATCGTTAAACGTTATAACAGGGAAGGCCTCTTTCGCTCGCGTTGAGCCATCTCTGGATGGTGTTTCAACTAATCGCTTCCTCACATTATCATGAGCCATGATAGTAGCACCGGCCTTAGCCATATTAACATTACCACCTGTGTGGTCACCATGCCAATGCGTATTGGCAAGAAAACGTAAAGGTTCATCAGAAACAGTTTTTATAGCAGCAAGTATTTTTTCAGAAAGAGGAGCAAACTGGTCATCAATTACGAAAACCCCGTCCTCACCAACAGACACTCCAATGTTTCCACCTCTTCCTGTAAGCATGTATACGTTTTCAGACAATTGAGTGGCTTCAATTTTAACATCATCGAAATTTTGACCTGATACGATTGCAGGAACTAGTATAAAACCTAATAAAAGTAAACTGTAACGGATTTTCATAACTTATGGATTAAGGTTTAAAGTTAACAATTCTCAATGGTATTTTGATCTTAAAATTACATCGGCATGCATTGCCCAGATATGATTATTGGACTATCTTTGCACACGCTGTGAAAAAGATGTTTATCAGGAAATGATGTCAAGTACCTTTAAGCCTACGTACTCAATTTCAGATTCAATTCAGGATTTCAAAGAAGTCACAAAGATGAGACTCTCTCTATCTGTGGTCTTTTCTTCCCTTGCCGGGTATCTCCTTGGTGCAGATTCAATCGATATAAAGGTGCTTATTTTATTAGCTATGGGCGGATACTGTATGGTTGGAGCTTCAAATGCATTTAATCAGATCATTGAAAAAGATTATGATGCATTGATGGAAAGGACCAAGAACCGGCCCATTCCATCGGGACGAATGACCGTGAGGACGGCGTTTATCCTGGCTTGTATTCTTACACTGTTGGGTGTGGTCATCCTATATTCAATCAACCCGAAAACAGCTATGTTCGGGGCTATTTCAATATTTCTGTATACCAGCGCCTACACGCCATTGAAAACGGTCACGCCTTTATCGGTATTTGTAGGAGCCATTCCCGGAGCCATTCCTTTTATGCTTGGCTGGGTTGCGGCAACTAATGATTTCGGGATAGAACCCGGAACTTTGTTCATGCTTCAATTTTTTTGGCAATTCCCGCACTTCTGGGCTATTGGTTGGTTTTTGCATGATGATTATCAAAAAGCAGGCTTTAATATGTTGCCTACAGGAAAACCAGACAAAGCCACAGCAGTTCAAACTATTTTATATACCATTTGGACGATTATAGTGTCTATTGTTCCGGTATTTGGGATAACAGGCCAATTGCGTTTAACCATTGTGGGAGCCATTCTTGTGTTCTTAGCCGGATTAGGGATGCTTTATTTTGCATTCCGATTATTCAGGATGCGAACCAAAAAGGCAGCCCGGCAACTGATGCTGGCCAGTGTGTCCTACATAACTTTGATTCAGATCATATACGTTTTAGATAAGTTCATCAGATAATATGGATTTAACCCAAGGAACCCACGAAGAGAAAAAGACTAGAGCTAAAAAGATGATGCTCTGGTTTGGGATTGCATCACTCATCATGTCATTCGCCGGAATAACCAGTGCATTTATTGTAAGCAGTAGCAGAGAAGACTGGCTTGCGAACTTTGAATTGCCAGAAGCATTTACCTGGAGCACGGTATTAATAGTGATCAGTAGTATAAGCTTGTTTTTAGCAAAACGGGCCCTCAAAAAAGGAGATAGAAACTTGACAAGCCTGTTACTACTGCTGACTTTTGCCCTTGGGTTAGGATTTATTTTCAGTCAGCTTGCGGGATTTGATCAGATCATTGCATCGGGATATTACTTTACGGGAGAGTCCAGTAACGTGACCATGTCCTACATCTACCTGATAGCTGTCTTGCATATATTGCACGTTATTGCCGGACTGATAAGCCTTTGCGTGGTAATTTATAATCATTTTAAACAACGATATAAAGCTGGAAAAATGCTCGGGTTTGAACTGGCCTCAACTTTTTGGCATTTCGTTGATATATTGTGGCTTTACCTGTTTTTCTTTTTATATTTCTTCAGATAAAATAAATGATTATTTTTGTGCAACTTTAAAACCAAAGATCTTTTATGGATACTACTGCAGTGACTACAGGAACCGAAGGAAAAACCTGGGGTGGTGGTAATAAACCTTTGCATGCGAGTTATGGCAAATTGATGATGTGGTTTTTCATCGTATCGGATGCATTGACTTTCTCCGGATTCCTTGCAGCTTATGGATTTTCAAGATTTAAGTTCATCGACTCCTGGCCGATAGCGGATGAAGTATTTACACATATTCCGTTTTATCACGAGCCGGCGCCGATGATATATGTGGCCTTTATGAC
>JABDPU010000214.1 GCA_013042625.1 Flavobacteriaceae bacterium
CACAACTCAACCAACACGCCATTCGTCGATTTCGGATGCAGGAATACCACCAGTTTATTGTCGGCTCCCGGCTTTGGTTTTTCATTCAATATTCTAAACCCCTCTTTCTTTAATCGCCTAACCTCCGCATGAATGTCATCTACATCATAAGCGATATGATGAATGCCTTCTCCCCGTTTTTCAATAAACTTCGCTATCGGACTGTCATCATCTGTTGCTTCCAGCAATTCAATTTTACTCTCTCCTATTTTAAAAAAAGAGGTGGTTACGCCTTCGCTTTTAACCGTCTCCGACTTATAATGACGCTTTCCAAAAAGAGCTTTGAATAGTTTATTCGATTCTTCAATATTTTTAACAGCAATGCCGATATGTTCAATCTTGTTCATCATAGCACAAAATTAGCTCAAATACCGCTAATCTTAAAGGAATGCCGATAAATGTCCTATTTTTGCAGTATGGAAACGAACAGACAGAAGAAAATTGCCGGAATTCTGCAGCAAGACATGGCCGAAGTCATTCAGCGCCTGCTATCAGATGCCGGTCGATCTAATATAGTTGTATCTGTTACCAAAGTTCGGGTCACTGCCGACCTTTCTTTGGCAAAAGCCTATATCAGTGTGTTTCCAACCAAGTTTGCCAATGGTCTTATGAAAGACATTGAAAAAATGTCACAACAAATCAAGCATGAGATCGCACAACGTACCAGGCATCAATTCAGGCGAATGCCTGAACTGGAATTCTTTTCAGATGATTCCCTGGAGTATATCGATCAGATTGATCGTTCTTTAAAAGGGGTTGATAACCCCATCGAGCATCCTGAACTATTGCAAAGACGAAAAAAGAAGTAGTTGAACGTCCCCTTTTATATAGCCAAACGATACCTTTTCTCTAAAAGCAGCAATAATGCCATCAATATCATTACAATCATTGCCGCTTTCGGAATTGTGATTGGATCAGCGGCATTGTTTATAGTTCTCTCCGGATTTGCCGGCTTAAAAGATTTTACCCTCCAGTTTACATCTTTTGTTGATCCCGATCTTAAAGTATTGCCGTCTACAGGCAAGTCTTTCATTTTTACTGAAGAACAGGATTCACTGCTTCGACAGGAAAGTGATATCATCAGCTATTCCAGGATTATTGAGGAAAAAGTTTTGATCAATTTTGATGACAAGAACGAAGGTGTCTTTTTGAAAGGTGTGGACGAGTCCTTTCCGAAGAAAACAATCGATTCGATCCTGTCCCGCGGACAATGGTTCGATCCTGAAAGCAACGAAATCGTTGCCGGGTGGGGTGTTGCCAATACCTTGTCATTCGGAATTTTCGACTTTGCAAAAACCGTAAACATCTATGTGCCCAAGCCGGGAAAAGGCCAGATCAGCTCAGTAAGAAGTGCCTTTAATTCGGTAAATGCCGTGAACACAGGGGTGTTTCAGGTGAACGAAAATCTGGATCAGTCCTATATTTTTACCAGCTTAAGATTGGCCAGAATATTATTGAATTATAGTCCGAGGCAAGTGAGTGCCTTGGAAGTCCTTATAGATCCTGAGGCAGATGCCGAACTCGTCAAGGGCCGATTGCACCAGATCCTCGGGCCTGAGATGATCATCAAGGACAGGGTTCAGCTAAATGACGCCTTATATAAAATGCTCAACACCGAGAACCTGGCCGTATATTTAATCTTCACCTTGATTTTAATCATTGCCTTGTTCAATGTGATCGGTTCAATCATTATGATGATCCTCGATAAAAAGAAAAACCTGAATACCCTGTTCAATCTCGGTATAACTGTAAAGGATATCAGGAAAATCTTCTTTCTTCAGGGAAGCCTTATGACGATTCTTGGCGGATTAGTGGGTGTGATCCTGGGGGTAATACTGGTGATGCTGCAACAGGCTTTTGAGTTCGTGATGATCACGCCTTCATTACCTTACCCGGTGAGCATGAAGCCTCTTAATATCGTTTTGGTTTTGGCTACTATTATAATTCTCGGTGCCATCGCTTCAAAGCTGGCTTCTTCCAGAATAAGTCCGGGCCTTATTCAAACCGATCAGACAAATTGATGATCGGCAAACTTGTCCAGCACCTCATCAAAGGCGTTGAAAACATCCTGGGCATCATCTGAGGTTACCATTTTCAAACGGTGTTCCTTAAAATGTGGGATGCCTCTGAAGTAATTCGTGTAGTGCCGGCGGGTTTCAAAAACTCCGAGTTTTTCCCCTTTCCATTCAATAGCCATTGTCAAGTGTCGGCGAGCTGCATCAACCCGTTCTGCCATACTAACCGGTTTCATGTGCTCTCCTGTTTCGAAGTAATGTTTGACCTGTCTGAAAAACCATGGGTTGCCGATAGATGCCCGACCAATCATAGCGCCGTCTAATCCGTATTCATCCCGCATTTCCATAGCGCGTTCCGGAGAATTGACATCGCCATTACCAAAAACAGGAATATGCATCCTTGGATTGTTCTTTACTTCGGCTATCGGCCCCCAGTCTGCAGATCCTTTATACATCTGCGACCTGGTTCTGCCGTGAATGGATATGGCCTTACATCCCACATCCTGAAGGCGCTCGGCTACTTCTACTATTTTTATGGAGTCATGGTCCCAGCCCAGGCGTGTTTTTACTGTGACCGGAAGCTTGGTGCGCTTAACGATTTCGCCGGTGAGCGACTCCATCAGGCAGATATCCTTTAAAATACCTGCACCGGCGCCTTTGCTGACCACCTTTTTAACCGGGCATCCGAAGTTGATATCAATAATATCCGGCTTGGATTTTTCTACAATATCCACCGCTTCAAGCATGCTGTCAAGATTAGCCCCAAATATCTGAATGCCCACAGGTCTTTCTTTCTCATAAATATCAAGCTTCATCGTGCTTTTGGCAGCATTCCTGATGAGGCCTTCGGAAGAGATGAACTCGGTATACACCACATCGGCACCTTGTTCCTTGCATAATGCCCTGAAAGGTGGATCGCTAACGTCCTCCATCGGGGCCAGAAGAAGTGGGAAGTCGGGCAGTTCTATGTTGTCAATTCTGACCAAAGTATTATTTGAATTCGATATCGAATTCCATTTCTTCTCCGTTCCGTGTAATGACGGCTTTGGTTTTGTCGCCTTCTCCGAAAACAGAAAGTGCTCGCATATAGCTCATCATGTCAACAATGGTGCTGTCACCTAACTTAACCACAATGTCGCCTTTTTGTAAACCAGCCTTTTTCGCGGGTTTGTCCTCACTTACAC
>JABDPU010000219.1 GCA_013042625.1 Flavobacteriaceae bacterium
TGTAGGGTCAGATCGAAGTGCGATCAAATAACAAATCCCTTCGGAATGACAGCGTTCTTTTTAATCACCACAATCCCATCCTTTATAAAATAGGTGTCTGTTTCTGCATCTTCAAGATGCTTTCCACCATTGATTCTCACATCATCTCCGATCCGGCAATTCTTATCGATTATGGCATTTTTAATAAAGCAGCGTTCACCAATTCCCATAAGGATATCAATTTCTTCATTGACAATTTCTTCCAGGGTTTCATAATAATCACTACCCATCATATAGGTATTGATAACGGTTGACTCCTCTCCTATTCTCGACCTGATCCCGATTACAGAACGTTCAATCTTAGCAGCATGAATGATACAGCCTTCAGCTATAACAGCTTTTTCCATGGCCGTTCCGGAGACCTTGGAGGTTGGAAGCATCCTGGCCCTTGTATAAATTCGCTTTTTACGGTCATAAAGATTGAATTGCGGAATTTCACTGGTTAAATCAAGGTTAGCATCAAAAAAGGAATCGATATTACCGATATCGGTCCAGTAGCCTTCATATTGATAACTAAAGGTTTTGTGTTCACCGATGGACTGTGGAATGATCTCTTTTCCAAAATCATTGGTGTCGGGATTATCCATAAGCTCAATAAGAAGATCCCGGTTAAAGATATATATCCCCATAGAAGCCAAATAATGACGCCCCTGGTTTTTCATCTCCTCGCCAACTTCAGAAGACCATGACTCTAGCTCATCGCTATCAGGTTTTTCAATGAAAGAAGTGATGACCGAATCCTCATTGGTCTTCAAAATTCCGAATGAAGTTGCATCCTTGGCATTAACCGGATAGGTAGCAATTGAGATTTCTGCTCCGCTCTCTTCATGTGATTTTATCATATGCTCAAAATTCATTTGATAAAGCTGATCGCCTGAAAGGATTAACGCATATTTAAAATCATGGTTAAGGAAATGATGCATGCTTTGTCTAACCGCATCAGCTGTTCCCTGAAACCACTCAGCGCTTCTCATCGTTTGTTCAGCAGCAAGAACATCAACAAAGGCGGAGCTGAAAAAGCTAAAGTGGTAAGTATTTTTAATATGACGATTAAGAGATGCCGAATTGAACTGGGTAAGAACATACATTCTCTTTATATCTGAATTGATACAGTTTGAGATTGGAATATCTACCAATCGAAATTTACCGGCAATCGGGACTGCTGGTTTCGACCGTTCTGCGGTTAATGGATATAATCGAGAACCTTGTCCTCCTCCTAAAATAATTCCTATTGCATCATTGTTGATCATGTTGTCTCAATTAAGGATTCGTATAATGATTTTACTTGCTTTGCTATTGCCTTCCAGTCGAAGTACTCCTCAACCCGCTCACGGCCTTTAACTTCCATTTTTTTTCTTAAGGCTGCATCTCTTACTACAGTGTTGACACCATCAGCCAGATCTCGTGAAAAGCGACCCGGATCTACCGGCTCAAAAGGCGCCTCATCCTGTTGCTCTAATGGAATGAGCAGACCTGTTTCACCCTGAACTACTACTTCTTTTATTCCTCCAACAGCACTTGCGACTACAGCCGTACCACAAGCCATGGCTTCAATATTGATTATTCCAAAAGGTTCATAAATTGACGGGCAACAAAAAACAGTAGCATGAGAATATAATTGAATGATATCAGCTTTGTCCAGCATTTTGTCAATCCAAATCACATCTTGACGATTTTGCTTTACCGCTGCCACCCGGTCTTCCATTTCTTTCGCGATCTCTTCCGTGTCCGGAGCTCCTGCACAGAGAACGACCTGGATATCTTCATCAAGATGCTCGATAGCATTCACCAGATGCAAAATACCTTTCTGCCTTGTAATCCGGCCCACAAACAAAACATAAGGCCTTTCGGGATCAACACCATGTTCAATCAGAGCACTGGTTTTATCACTGGCAGTATATTCATCCAGGTTTATACCATTGTATATCACTTGTATCTTCGATTCAGGGACATTGAAATGATTAAGGACATCCACTTTGGTCTCTTCTGAAACCGCTATGATCGCATCTGCCATTTCAATCGCTGTTCTTTCAATCCAGGATGAGGCATCATAACCTCTTCCCAACTGCTCCCGTTTCCATGGGCGAAGTGGTTCAAGTGAATGGGTCGTAACGACGAGTGGAATTCCATAGCACAATTTAGCCAATATACCGGCAAACTGAGCATACCAGGTATGACAGTGAACCACGTCGGCATCTACAGAATCAGCATTGATATTCAGACATGTCGCCAAGGTTTTAAAAACGGCCTTTAGGCGATCATCAGAATTATCAAACAAAGGATTATCATAAGGATATCCCTTAACGGCCAGATCAGCTGAAGAATGATCCTGATCGCCGAAGCATCGAACTTCAACTGCTGTTAATTTTGATAATTCAGCTGCAAGGTATTCAACATGAACCCCTGCACCTCCATAAACATAGGGAGGATACTCCCTCGTGCAAAACAGTACTTTCATCGATTGAAATTAGTCAGATAATAATAAATAAAGCGAATATCAGATCGTCTGAAATTCTCTACAAAAATATCGCTTATTCTTATAAAAGTCGGACAATATTTTTAATATATTATTGTGATTATATTATTTAATTGTAATTAATTTCGAAAAGAGATATCCGATTGTAATGATATTAGATATCGAGCGACAGAATCAAAAAAAATTACAGATGAAAAAGATAATTGTATTTATGAGCATTATGGCAATTATGAGTTGTCGATCGAATGCGCAGGAGAATAAAGAAGAAAAGAATTATCCGGTTACCAAAACCGAGGCCGAATGGAAGGCCGAACTAACCTCATTACAATACTATGTATTGCGCGAAGCCGGAACTGAACGAGCATTCAGCAGTAGTTTGGATAAAAATTATGAAAAAGGAGTTTACGTTTGTGCAGCATGTGAAACTCCTTTATTCCGAAGTGAAAATAAATTCGACTCTGGGTCGGGTTGGCCTAGTTTCGATCGTGAAATCGAAGGAAATGTAGCCTTTTCAACCGATTATAAAATCGGTTATGCCAGGACCGAAGAACACTGCGCGAACTGTGGTGGTCATCTCGGCCATGTTTTTAACGATGGCCCGAGAAAAACAACCGGCATGCGGCATTGCATTAATGGAGCTGCACTCGAATTCGTTCCTGAAAATTAAGAAAAATCAATCCTATGCGCTTTTTATTATACCTGTTTTGTTTTGGTGTCATCTTCCATGGTGCTGCTCAGGAAGGCACCTTAATAGTCCTGAACAAATCCGATGATACCGCAGATCTGATCAACCTTAAATCTGGAGAAAGCATTGCGACAATTCCAACCGGGAATGGCCCTCATGAGGTTGCCGTGACTCCCGATGGCAACTTAGCAGTTGTCACCAATTATGGCAGAGGTGATCAATGGCCGGGTGCAAGTTTAACTATAATTGATATCAAAGAGAAAAAAGTTAAGAAAACCATCGCTCTCGACTATAAAGCACCGCATGGTATAGAATTTATTTCAGATAACCAGGTTTTAGTTACCTGTGAGGCCGATAAGAAACTTATACAGGTTAATATTGAGAATGGAATTATTGAAAAAGCTATAGATACAAATCAGGAGGTCAGTCATATGGTCACTTATGCCCCATTGTCTGAGAAAGCCTTTGTTGCCAATATCAGGTCGGGTAGTGTTTCAGTTATTGACTTGAAAACAGATACGTTGGAAAAAATAATTCCAACTGGCGAAGGCGCTGAAGGTGTGGCTCTTTCTTCTGATGGAAAGCATATATGGATCACGAATCGGGCTGAGGATACCATTTCATTGATCGATTATGAGACTCTGGAAATCGTTAAGAGTTTCGCTTCCGAAGAATTTCCTATCCGGGTGAAGACGACCTCAGATGGAAAATATGGCCTTGTGTCCAATGCCCGAAGCGGTGATGTAAAAGTGTTCGATGCATCCACCTGTAAATTGATAAAAACCATACCCATGGAAGTGACGGCCCTGGAGAAAGAAGCTTCACGATTATTTCAGGATTTTGATGACAGTCCTGTTCCGGTGGGTATATTGATACATCCCAATAACCGCTTCGCATTTGTTGCTAATACCAATGCCGATCTTATCACGGTAATCGATCTTGATGAAATGAAAATTACAAGTCGATTAACTGCCGGCAAGGAACCCGATGGACTAGGTTACTCACCACTAAATCTGAATTAACAAACCCATGAAAAGCTACCTCAGCAGTGTCACAAAGTTATTTGAATATTACCAGCAACTGGGTATTAAAACCTTTGATCAAGTTAATGATGAGGAAATAGACTGGAAACCCGGGGAGGAAGAGAACAGCATATCGATAATCGCTAAACATATTGTTGGAAATTTGCGATCGAGATGGACTAATTTTCTGAATGAAGATGGTGAAAAGAAATGGCGGAACCGGGACGATGAATTCGTTGCCAGTTATCAAGGAAAAGCCGAAATGACAAACGAGTGGAATAAAGCTTTTTCCCTTTTGTATCATGTGCTTTCAGAATTAGATGATACCGATCTGGAGCGCGAAGTGTTTATCAGGAATGAGGGTCACACCGTAGTGGAGGCCATCAACAGGCAGCTTGCTCATTACTCCTACCATGTCGGGCAAATTGTTCAAATCGGTAAAATGATTAAGGGAAAGAATTGGAAAACACTTAGTATCCCCAGGGGTCAGTCCGAGGCTTATAACAAGAAAAAATTTGATGAGGATCAGGCCCATAGACATTTTACAGATGACCTTTAAAAAAACCGTTTAGGTTTTGTAAATTTGCCGCATTAATTTCAGTTCAAAATCAGTTCTCATGAGTAAATATGATATCATAGTTCTTGGAAGTGGTCCCGGTGGATATGTAACCGCTATTCGCGCTTCTCAGTTAGGATTCAAAACCGCAATTGTTGAAAAAGAAAGCTTGGGTGGTGTATGCCTGAACTGGGGATGTATTCCAACTAAGGCACTTCTTAAGTCTGCTCAGGTTTTCGAATACCTGAACCATGCTGCTGATTACGGACTTTCGGTAAAAGGAGCTGATAAGGATTTCGATGCTGTAGTAAAAAGAAGTCGGAATGTTGCCGATGGCATGAGCAAGGGTGTTCAGTTCCTCATGAAAAAGAATAAAATCGATGTTATCAATGGTTTCGGAAAATTAAAGACTGGAAAGAAGGTCGATGTTGACGGAACAGAATACAGTGCTGACCATATCATCATCGCAACCGGAGCCAGGTCAAGAGAATTAGGCAGTTTGCCTCAGGATGGTGAAAAGGTTATAGGCTATCGCGAAGCGATGACCCTTCCGGAACAACCAAAGAAAATGATCGTTGTTGGCTCAGGAGCCATAGGCGTAGAATTTGCTTATTTCTACAATGCTATGGGGACGGAAGTTACTGTTGTGGAATTTCTTCCTAATATAGTTCCTCTTGAAGATGAGGAAGTTTCAAAGCAATTGGAACGAAGCTTCAAGAAAAGTGGTATAAAAATCATGACCTCTTCCGAAGTCACTCAGGTAGATACTTCGGGAAAAGGAGTTAAGGCCACTGTAAAAACAAAAAAAGGCGAAGAGGTACTTGAAGCTGATGTGGTTCTGTCGGCTGTAGGTATCAAAACCAATATCGAAAACATCGGATTGGAAGATGTTGGCATTGTAGTAGATCGCGATAAAATATTGGTCAACGATTATTATCAGACCAACATACCAGGTTATTACGCCATTGGCGATGTTACGCCTGGACCAGCTTTGGCGCATGTTGCCTCAGCCGAGGGAATACTTTGCGTGGAAAAGATTGCCGGACAACATGTTGAGGCTCTTGACTATGGCAATATTCCCGGATGTACCTATTGTGCTCCGGAAGTGGCCAGCGTTGGACTCACCGAGAAGCAAGCCAAGGAAGAAGGTTTCGATATCAAAGTTGGAAAATTCCCATTCTCAGCATCAGGGAAAGCCAGTGCTGCCGGGAATAAGGATGGTTTTGTCAAAGTTATATTCGACGCAAAATATGGTGAATGGCTAGGATGCCATATGATTGGTGCCGGTGTTACAGATATGATCGCCGAGGCTGTTTTAGGACGCAAACTGGAAACTACGGGTCATGAAGTACTAAAGGCTGTTCATCCGCATCCAACCATGAGTGAGGCTGTAATGGAAGCTGTTGCCGATGCTTATGATGAGGTGATACACCTTTAATCATCCGCCTGGTACAGGAATTTCCTCCCGAACAAATTTATAAACCCGATTTTCATCACCAAGAGCCGTAAAATACAATTCGTTGTATTGATCTATCCCGAAGGCGGGAATTAACAGACCGGTATCAAAGAGAAGTTGATTTTCTCCGGTTAAGGGATCAAGGGCATATATTTCACCTTTTACAAAATCGGCATAGATATACTTACCAAAGAGTTCAGGATGAAGACTTCCCCTGTAAACATAACCACCTGTAATAGCATTTGAGGTTCCGTTATGAGCATATTCATAGAAGGGTGGTAAAAAGTCAGGATTATCACATGGGTCATCATAACAAAAGGTTGAACCCTCAATATCGTCCCAACCATAATTTCCTCCTGATTGTATTCTATTGATCTCTTCAAAGCGACCCGAACCCACATCACCTACCCAAAGCTCACCCGTTGGTCGGTCAAAACTCATACGCCAGGGATTTCTGAGACCAAAGGCATAAATTTCGTCCATGGCAGAACTATCATTGATAAACGGATTGTCTGCCGGGATAGCATAATTAAGGCCTGGGGAGCTGTTATCGACGTCAATTCTTAAAATCGCCCCTTTTAAATTGTTAAGAGTCTGACCATTCTGCCGATTACCACCATCACCTGAAGAAATATACAGGTAACCATCATTTCCGAATAACAACTGTCCGCCATTATGATTGGTTTGCTCCTGTGGAATGGTCATAAGAACCAATTCACTCGCCGGGTCTCCTAAATTTGTCGAAGGATTGAATGTGAATCTGGATACCTGGCTTTCATTGCTATTCGGACAATAGTAGACATAAAAATATCCATTGCTTTCATAATCGGGATGAAAAGCCAGTCCGAGCAACCCCATCTCCCCTTGTAAATTAACGCGATCGGTGATATTGAGAAATACGGAAGAATCGAGTGAAGGGTCGGTAAAAAATTCTGTTATAATTCCACCCTGGGTGACCACATACATTTTGTCGGTACCATCGTATGCATGTTGAATATCAACAGGATCATTGGCATTAAGATTCGCGAAATAATCAGAATATGCAAGTTGGGTTTCAGGTTCGATGGGAACTGGTTCTGAAATGTCGTCGTCATTACAACTGAATAACAATAAGATTATAGAGAATAGGTAAGGTGTAAAAAATCTGATTTTCATGACAATTCTATTAATGGAATTAATCTATTCCTTTTGTAATAGCCTTAACTATAACAGGCTATGTACAGCCAATTCATAACTCTTTAAGCCGAAACCTACAATTACTCCTTTTGCATTAGGTGCGATAAAGGAGCTATGCCTGAATTCTTCACGGCTGAAAGTATTAGAAATATGTACTTCAACCACAGGAGATTCAATTGCAGCAACAGCATCGCCTATCCCAACCGAGGTATGGGTATAAGCTGCAGCATTGAGAATTATGCCGTCAAAAACCGGTCCTGCCTCCTGGATTTTATCAATAATCTCCCCTTCTATATTCGATTGGAAATAATCCAGGCTAATATTGGGGAATTTTTCTCTTAGGGAATCTAAGAACTCTGTAAAGGTTAGGTTCCCATAAACATCAGGTTCCCGTGTACCCAGAAGATTGAGATTCGGACCATTAATGATGATAATCTTTTGCATAACATAAAGGTATAAAAAAAGGGAAGTCTGTGCTTCCCTAAATTTGTTTTTCGGTAACTAAATTTTAATAGTCTAAAACATTAATCTAATCGAAGTAGAATCCCATTGAAACACTAAAAACCGAATGTTTTTCCTCCTGGTTAATTCTCACCTCGCTTAACCCTAAGGCATAACGCCCCTGGATAAAGAAGCTGGCATCAACATCTATCTGAATACCGAAAACAACACTGGCATCGACATCGTTTACCGTTAGTCTTTGGATTTCCTGGCCTTCACCATCGAGTTCAGCCCGAAGATTAATTCCAATTTGTGGGCCAGCCATTAAACTTACATCGTTCATGACCTCCACGGAAGCCATTAATGGAATATTTAAATAATCGATCTTTCCTCTCAGAGTACGTCCTTCGAGATCGCGTTTATAACCTTGTCCGGAATATAGAAGTTCAGGTTGAAGGGAAAACTTATCGGATATTTCCCATTCGGCAACGGCACCAAAATGAATACCGTACCTACTATCGTAATCGTCATTATTTGTAAGGGTTGATAAATTGACACCGGCTTTAGCGCCAAAAGTAAGATCCTGAGCAAATGTCAGGTTAGATAACATTCCGCTCAGGACCACTAATACTAAGAATTTTTTCATGACCTCATAGTTTGGGTCAAATGTAAGAATTAATCGTCAGAGTCTGCGTTCATTGCTTCATGTTCAAACAGATAGCCTGAAGAGAACAAAAAAAGGAGCCGATTGGCTCCCTTTTATAATTTTTTTGACCTAGCATTATAAGAATAATACAAATCCAATCAGGCCTTGGAAGGCACTATCGGCGTCCATTTCATCCAGGGTTAAATTATATCTCAAAGTTGGTTCAATAGCCACGTGGGGAGTCACCATCCATGCATAACCAGCTTGAATACCTACCCAGTTCGCACCATTCCCATCTGTGGAAATACCAGTGAAGTCCACACCTACTGGAATCTGACCATTGATGTAATACTTAGCTCCAACCTTGTAGGTAAAAATTCCGTCGATAAGGTCCGCATCTTGATAACCAAGACCAAATTTTATCGCGATGTCGTCAGCCACAAAATAACCGGCTTCCGCCCCAATAGACCAAAGGGTTACTCCATCAGAACTAAATAGTGAAAAAGCAGTACTTCCGGTGGCCCAGGTTCCTGTATTTATTTCAACTAACCAGCCACCCTTGTCGGTTACATTTGCTTCATCACTGTCCTGAGCGAATGAGGTGAAGGTAAACAGTGACAAACTGAATAATAAAATTAATGTTCTCATTATATTTAAATTTAACATGTTAACTATATCAATTCAGCAATAGTGTGACAACTGTTAGTTCTGAGGGAATCTAATTGATAAGTTCAAAATTAAGGGATTAAAGGCCGGTATTAAATGATATATATCATGAAATAAAAAAAGAGGCTCGAAATGAGCCTCTTTTAGAATTATTTTAAATATTTTAGAACCTGAATCCTACACCTACGTTAATACTTGAAAGTGAGGCTCCATCACCACTAACATTGGAGTAAGAGGCTTGAATATCTGTCATGTCACTGATGCTGTATGCCACAACTGGTCTCCAGTAAAAATCGCTTCCTCCATTTGATTCAAGATTGAAAGCAATACCAACATCACCTCCAATGGCAAAACCGTCGCCAACACTGAATCTTGCCATACCAGCCACAGGTGCATATTTTACATCATCAAATTCGTCTTTACCAAAATTGAAATTTACACCGGAAATCAATCCGAGATCAATTCCGTCAGAAACTTCCCAGCCGTATGATAGATCCACACTTAAAGAAAAAGAGAGAAAATCATCAAAATCACCAACTGGAATACCTCCATTTACTCCTGCTCTGAATCCATCTTG
>JABDPU010000227.1 GCA_013042625.1 Flavobacteriaceae bacterium
ATTACCAGGAATTATACCGGTCTGCCAATTCGAATAATTGTCGTTTAAAATTTGTAGCAGAGTTCAGCGATGGAAAGGCCAAAATTGGGCTTAAGGAGATTCCTGAGGGTCATCCCTTTTATAATCTAGAGGGTAAGGATAATATAGTGATGTTCTACACCTCCCGTTATTCAGATCAGCCCATGATAATTAAAGGAGCCGGGGCCGGAGCCGACGTAACAGCCTCAGGCCTGTTTGCTGATATTTTAAGAGCAGCTAATAATTAAGTATGAAGGATAAGATTAAGATTTTTGTGCCGGGGACTGTTGCCAACGTTGCATGTGGCTTTGATGTGCTGGGATTTTGCCTTGATGATATCGGGGACGGCATGACGATTAAAAAAGTTGAAGAACCCGGATTAAGAATCACCAAGATAAGAGGTTGTGAACTTCCTTTTGAAATTGATAAAAACGTAGCCGGTGTAAGTGCTAAGGCCATGTACGAAGCCTTAAACCCAGACTGTGGCTTCGAAATTGAGATTCATAAAGGGATAAAACCAGGCAGTGGGATCGGTAGCAGTGCCGCCAGTGCTGCGGGAAGTGTCTTCGGAATGAATGAGCTTCTTGGGCGACCTTATACTAAGTTAGAATTAACAGCCTTTGCAATGAAGGGTGAGGCCTTGGCCAGTCAGAGTGAACATGCCGACAACCTCGCTCCTGCCCTTTTCGGTGGATTTACATTGGTAAGATCGGTGCATCCCCTTGATATTTTAAGTATTCCAACTCCTGACGATCTATACGCCACAATAATCTATCCACAGATTGAAATTAAAACGGCAGAAGCCAGGGCTCTTCTTCCTGAAAAGGTGGATTTAAAACTGGCTATAGCCCAGTGGGCCAACCTGGGCAGCCTGGTTCATGGATTACATATCGGTGACTTCGAACTCATAAGACGTTCACTCAAAGATGTTGTTGTAGAACCCTATCGAAAACAATTGATCCCGAAATATGATATTATAAAAGCTATTGCCCTGGAATCAGGAGCTTTAGGCTGTTCTATTTCCGGTTCGGGACCGTCAATGTTTGCACTGAGCAAAGGTAAAGCAACTGCGGAAAAAGTAAAGTCCGGATTTGAAACCATATATCAGGATTCTGATATCGATAGCCAGACTTTGGTGTCGCGCATCAATACAAAAGGTATTAAAATATTGTAATGCATGAGATACCACTCCTTAAATAAAAGTGCTCCGGAATCTTCCTTCAGAAATGCTGTGATCAGAGGATTGGCTCCTGATAAGGGATTGTATTTCCCGAATGAGATACCGAAACTCCCTGATTCATTTTTCAAAGACATTCATAGCCTGAGTCATTCCGAAATTGCCTATGAGGTGATCAAATCATTTGTTCTTCCTGAAATTGAAGAGGACGAGTTGAAGCGAATCGTTGAAGAGACGCTGTCTTTCGAATTTCCAATTGTTCAACTCAATGATCAAATTTCAGTCCTGGAATTATTCCATGGTCCTACCATGGCATTCAAAGATGTTGGAGCCAGGTTTATGGCGCGCTGCCTTGGACATTTTAACCAGGACAACAATGAGAAGGTAACAGTGCTGGTAGCCACTTCGGGTGATACGGGAGGAGCTGTGGCCAATGGTTTTCTTGGGGTTAAAGGTGTTGATGTTGTCATCTTGTATCCCAGTGGAAAGGTTAGTGAAATTCAAGAGAAGCAATTGACAACTTTAGGGCAAAATATTACAGCACTGGAAGTTGATGGGGTTTTTGATGATTGCCAGGATATGGTTAAACGCGCCTTCCTGGATACCGACCTGACCGATTCTATTCAGCTTACTTCAGCGAATTCAATAAATGTAGCGAGGTGGTTGCCACAGATGTTCTATTTTCTGTTCGCTTATAAAGCTCTATATCAAAAACACAAGGAGCTCGTTTTTTCAATTCCCAGTGGTAACTTCGGTAATATCTGTGCTGGTATGATGGCACAGCAAATGGGCTTGCCGGTCAAAACTTTTATTGCATCTAATAATTCCAATAATGTTGTAACCGAATACCTGAATACTGAAAAATTTGTTCCGAAGCCTTCGGTTCAAACAATTAGTAATGCAATGGATGTGGGTAATCCGAGTAACTTTATTCGTATTCTGAATCTATACAAGAATGATTTTGAAGTTCTTAAAAACAACCTGGTGTCTTATAGTTTTGACGATGAGGAAACCCGACAGGCGATGTCAGAAATATTTGAACAATTCGAATACATAGCAGATCCGCATGGTGCTGTTGGATACCTGGGTGCTAAAGAATATTTAAAGGAGCATCCCAATGCACATATGGTCTTCCTGGAAACCGCTCATCCTACCAAATTCCTTGATGTTGTTGAAGACACTATCGAAAAAAAACTTGAACTTCCTGAACAGATAAAGGCGGTTATTGATAAGCCAAAGTCATCTGTACGTATAGAGAGTTATAATCAATTAAAGGCTTTTTTACTTTCAAATCGGGCCAATTAGGACATAATAAGATAATATATAGCTGACAATTAATTAACCTACCAACCCTAATTTGGTAGTGATGTTTTCTGATCCCTATCTCATTATTGTAATCTTATTGTTTATTCTTGCAATCTCTGATCTGGTGGTAGGTGTGAGTAATGATGCAGTAAATTTTCTAAACTCTGCAATCGGTTCAAAAGTCGCTACTCGAAGAGTCATAATGATCGTTGCCAGCCTTGGGATTTTAATTGGCTCAACCTTTTCCAGTGGAATGATGGAAGTGGCAAGGAAGGGAGTTTTTAATCCTGAATTCTTCTATTTCGGTGAGATCATGATCATTTTTATTGCCGTAATGCTCACCGATATTATTCTCCTCGATCTGTTTAATACTATAGGTTTACCCACCTCTACTACGGTTTCCATAGTCTTTGAATTATTGGGAGCCTCTGTAATGATGGCCGCCATAAAATTGTTCAATACAGATGCCGGTATTTATGTTATGGGCGACTATATCAATCATTCGAAAGCACTGATGATCATTAGCGGCATCTTTTTATCGGTGGTGTTTGCCTTTTTAATAGGAACCGCGGTACAGTTCATCTCACGGATGATCCTGAGTTTTAAATTCAGGGAAAAGGGTTTGTTATTCGGTTTAATCTGGTGTACGCTGGCATTAAGCTCAATGAGTTATTTCCTCTTGTTCAAGGGTATAAGAGGTACATCATTTGCTTCGGAAAACACTATTGAATGGATCAGTACCAATATGCTTCAAGTCATTGGAATCTCTATCCTGGTATGGCTTCTGCTGTTATATATTCTGCATTTTTTAAAAGTTGACATGTACCGTGTTGTGGTACTCTTCGGAACTTTTTCCCTTGCCATGGCCTTTGCCGGAAATGACCTTGTAAATTTTATCGGGGTTCCAATTGCGGGTTTTGAATCATACCTCGCCTGGTCTGATTCAGGTCAGGAGGCCTTTTCTTACTCCATGGAAATATTGAAATCACCAGTGAGAACTCAAACCTATTTGCTTGTAATCTCGGGCTTGATCATGATTGTAACATTATGGTTTTCGAAAAAAGCACGATCTGTTACTGAGACTGAGGTAAACCTGGGTAGACAGAGTGAGGGCCATGAACGCTTCACCCCAAACAGGCTGGCCAGGTCAATGGTTAAAATGGCAGTAAGCAGTAAAAAAAGTCTGATTAACCGCATACCATTATCCTGGAGAAATCACTCGGCCCTGCAATTGACAGATATGGCTGTTCCCGATCCTGACAAGCCGGCTTTCGATTTGGTTAGGGCCGGTGTAAACCTTACTGCTGCCAGTGTGTTGATAGCATTTGCTACTTCCTTGAAATTGCCACTCTCCACAACCTATGTCTCATTTATGGTTGCCATGGGAACCTCGCTTGCCGATCAGGCCTGGGGACGTGACAGTGCCGTTTATCGTGTAGCCGGGGTACTCAATGTTATTGGTGGATGGTTTGCCACAGCAATAATCGCTTTTTTAGTATGTGCCTTGTTTGCTCTACTTATTTACAATTTTAATATGGTTGCCATCGCTGCTCTTCTGGTCTTGGCAATAGTACTGATCTTCCGAAGTTTCATATATCACAAGAAGAAAGAAAAACAGAAGGAGAAACGAAAGGAATTTGAAGCCAGGTTGGAACCTATAACCAATGAGATTTTGTTGAACAGACTCAAGGAAAGAATTATTGAGCTATTAGATAAACTTGAGCATGCCTATCATGTAAGTCTTACAGGCCTGATTCACGAGGATCATGATCGGATTAAGGACGCCAAGAAGGCACTTAAGACACTTCGGACAAAGAATGAAGACCTGCAATATGAACTCTTTAAATCCATTAAGCGCATTCAGGATAAAGACATGGTAGGTTCGAGATTATTGCTCTATATATATGACCTTGAAATGGACGCCTTACAAACGGCCAGCCTGATCGTAAAGGCTACCAGTAACTATGTGAAAAATGTTCATAAACCACTTAAACAAGACCAGATTATACAAATGGAGTTAGTGGCATCTCAAATACGGAATCATCATGAACAAGTAAAAGCTTATCTACGTGATCCTGATGCCAAAAAGCTCGAAAAGGTGAACGAATTAAAACGTACCGCTTTAAGAAGCCTGGAACTGACCCTGTCAAAGCAGATAGAAGGAATCAAATCGGATGATTTCGGGGCGATCAACAGTAATATTTTGTTTAAAATATTATTGGAAAGCAAGGATCTTGTCGCCATTACCACACGTCTTGTTAAAGTATACGATCGCGCCGGACGCGACAATCAAACCGGTTTTATGTCGTTTACAGATATCCCCAAATCAAAGAATTAATCAAGCTTCGGAAGCTTAAAATCATCAAGCGCACTTTTTTGTTTCATCATCTGTTCTATGGATACTGTTGTCCTGGGTGCATCTGCAGACAGGTTAACCGGCCCGTTTTCCGTAATCAGGATATCGTCTTCGATTCGGACTGCAATTCCATGCCATTTCTCATCACATTCGCTTCCTTCGGGGATATAAATTCCAGGCTCAACTGTAATCACCATACTGGCTTCATAAGTTCCATAAGTCCCCGGGTCATGAACGTCCAGTCCGAGGTAATGCGATGTACCATGAGGAAAATATTGGTTCGCCTCATCTGCGGTTTCGGCAATTCCCAAATCGATAAGGCCTTTAACTATAACCTGGCGTGCGGCACGATCTGTTGCCCGAAATCCATTACCAATTCTGGCAGCATTAATTCCGGCATCCTGGGCTTTAAGTACTAAATCATAAATAGCTTTTTGCTCAGCCGTAAACTTTCCGTTTGCAGGAATCGTTCGGGTAACATCAGCCGTATAACCATGGTATTCAGCTCCCAAATCCATAAGTACCAATTCATTCTGAACGGTCATTTTATTATTCTCGGTATAGTGCAGTATGCAACCATTATTTCCTGCTCCCACTATTGAGGGATAACCTTCATATTCGCTTCCATACCTTTTGTAAACATACTCATGAATGCCCTGGACTTCGGTTTCCGACATCGCCGGATGCATAGCTTTCATCACTTCTATCTGGCCCTGGGATGAAATCCGGATTGCCTTTTTCAGCAATTTAAGTTCTTCTTTCAATTTGATTTGTCTGAGTTCGGCCATATAACGACCCAGTTTTTTATCATCTGTTTTCACAACAGGTTGAGGCAGCGCCTGTTCAATTTTAATCTCTTTGCTTACCTTATTTTCAACAGTTGGTGTCTGAGGATTACCCAGTCCGATATCCTTCTTGAATTTATTGATAAGAGCATATAAATCGGCCTTATTATACCGCTGGTCCCTGATATCATCTACAATGGGTTTATGTAAAACGACATCATACTTATCCAACCTGAGGTTGGTATTCATAAAATCACTGGTTAAAGATGCCTGGTCAAATCCGAGAATATCCCTGGCACCTTCTGCACCCAATCGCCTTCCGGTCCACTGCTCCATAAAAGGGCTTCGAGACTGCATATAAATGATCTCATCAAAACTTTCTCCTGCCTCGTTTTGCTGTTCCTCTGAATATATAACCAATGCGGAATGTGGTTCTTTCAGGCCTGTGAGATAATAGAAGTCAGGATCCTGATGATATATATAATCCACGTCGTTGGCTCTGTTCCTCACCGGATTGGCAAAAAATATCGCAACAGAATTTGAAGGCATTTTAGCACGAAATGCCTCTCGCCTTTCCTTGTGAAAATCCGAAGACAATAGATCATCAGGTAATCGCTCCTGTGCGTTAGATTGATAACTCAGAAGGACTATAAAAAGAAATAGAAGGACATTTTTCATCTTTAATTATTTGCATCGAAAGTTAATATTTTCAGGCTATCATCTTTCATTTTTTAACAGAACTTTGATGAAAAGCATAAGTCAAAATTTCCGTAGTTTTGTTCCATATAAAATAAGAGATAATTCAAATGAAAAATACGGCTTTGACCTCAACTCATGAAGCTTTAGGCGCAAAGATGGTGCCATTTGCGGGATACAATATGCCAGTTCAATATGAAGGCGTTAACATTGAACATGAAACGGTTCGAAATGGCGTAGGTGTTTTTGACGTTTCCCATATGGGAGAGTTCCTGATTGAAGGTGAGCATGCCCTTGATTTGATTCAAAAGGTTTCAAGCAATGATGCTTCAAAGTTAAGCGTTGGAAAGGCACAATACAGTTGTCTACCTAATGACACCGGTGGTATCGTTGACGACCTGATAATATACCGGGTCAAGGAAGAGACTTACCTATTGGTGGTCAACGCCAGTAATATTGAAAAAGACTGGAACTGGATCAGTTCACATAATGACGTGGGTGCTGAAATGAAAGACATATCGGAAGATTATTCATTGCTGGCTATACAAGGTCCGAAGGCCGTTGAAGCCATGCAATCCTTATCAAGCCATGACCTGTCTGAAATAAAATTCTACAATTTCGTCGTCGGTGATTTTGCCGGAATAGATTATGTGATCATTTCTGCCACGGGATATACTGGAAGCGGTGGTTTCGAGATCTATTGTAAAAACAGTGATGTGAAGCAGGTTTGGGATAGGGTCATGGAAGCCGGAGCAGATTATGGAATCAAGCCCATCGGGCTGGCGGCAAGGGATACGCTTCGCCTGGAAATGGGCTATTGTTTATATGGCAATGATATAGATGAAACCACTTCGCCAATTGAAGCCGGGTTAGGATGGATTTGCAAATTCAGTAAACCATTCATAAATAGTGAAGCTCTCGAAGATGAAAAGAGGCGTACTCCGGAGCAGAAACTCGTCGGGTTTATTATGGATGACCGGGGAATACCAAGGCAGGGTTATGATATTGTAGATTCGAATGGGAATGAAGTCGGGCGCGTTACATCAGGAACCATGTCACCCTCACTGGGTGTTGGTATTGGAATGGGCTACGTACCCAAAGTGTTTTCAGATGAAGGCAGCAAGATTTACATCCAGGTCAGGAAAAAGAGAATCCCGGCCACAGTAACCAGGCCACCATTTTATAAAGGATAATGATAACTACCCCAGATCAACTTCCATGATGTTACGAAAAGGTCCCAAACATAATATCCTAATACTTGGTGCCAGCGGTTTTCTGGGGAATGCGCTTTATAAAGAGCTGTGCTCCTACTTCAACACCTTCGGAACATACTGTAGAGACAACAAGGAATTCAGTAAAAATAAACACTTCTTTCAATACAAACTGGAAGAAGATGACATCTTTGAAATCCTGGATGCAGCAAAACCCAGTATTGTTATTTCCGCACTGAGGGGTGATTTTGCGTCGCAGGTAACGGCACACGGGCATTTAATTGAATATGTCTCTCAAAATAAATGCCGCCTGGTCTTCCTGTCATCAGCTAACGTTTTTGACGCCTATAGCAAATACCCCAGCTATGAGTTAGACACCAAATTCAGTAACAGCATTTATGGGCATTTCAAGATCAAGATAGAGAATATGATCAGTCGGCTGCCCAGGAGAAAATATGCAATTGTACGCTTACCAATGGTGTTCGGATCGGGATCCCCAAGAATAAAAGACATAAAAACTGCCCTGACATCAAAGGAACCCATTGAAGTATTTCCTAACCTCATTATGAATGTAACCACCGATTCGAGGGTAACCCAGCAAATTCACTTTATCATCAACAGGAATATGCATGGTGTTTATCACCTGGGTAGCAAAGATCTGGTTCATCATGATGATTTTGTTAAAGAGATCATTCAGTCTCTTGGCCATGTAAAGCCTAAATTGAAATTGGTTTACACCACCAATGACGACAGGTATTTGGCTGTTTTACCCAAAACGAATATGCTTCCAAAACACCTTCAGCTTTACAGTCATGAAATACTGGAAGAGTTGTTGAATTGAACGACATGTTTTATCTTTCTGATATAAATATCATTGGTTTACCACAACAATAAATTAAAAATCATGACCAAACTCTCAGATGACTTAATTGAGAAAAAACTATTGCGATTTCCCGACTGGGATTATTTCGACGGAGCCATTCATGCGGAATTCGAATTTGAAAGTTTCAAAGATTGTTTCAGTGCCATGAGCAGGATTGCTTTTGAATGTGAAAAGCTGAATCATCACCCGAATTGGACAAACATCTATAATGTACTCACCATTTCATTATCCACTCATGATGCCGGTGGTGTGACTCAAAAAGACTTTGACCTGGCATCTGCCATTGAGTCGATTGTTGAACCAGCCGATTAATTTGTTTTTGAAGTCGTCATTATTAAATTTGTCGGGCAAAGCAGAATCACATTATGGGTAGAGCATTTGAATTCAGAAAAACAAGAAAATTAAAACGTTGGTCGGCCATGAGCAAGGCCTTTACGCGCATTGGCAAAGACATTGTCATGGCGGTAAAAGAAGGTGGCCCTGATCCCGACAGTAATTCTAAACTTCGAGCTGTAATTCAGAATGCAAAGTCAGTTAACATGCCAAAGGACAATATCGAACGTGCTATCAAACGAGCATCCGATAAGTCTCAAGGCGACTTGAAGGAGGTTTTATTTGAAGGTTATGGTCCTCATGGTATTGCGGTTCTTGTGGAGACAGCAACAGATAATAATACACGTACCGTAGCCAATATTCGCAGTTACTTCAATAAATGTGACGGCAGTCTTGGCACATCGGGATCTGTATCATTTATGTTTGATCATAGCTGCAATTTCAGAATTCCAAAAGAAGGGCATGATCCCGAAGAGATCGAGCTTGATTTTATAGATTTCGGGGCCGAGGAAGTATTTACCGATGAAGATGGAATTTTGATCTACGCACCTTTTGAGAGTTTCGGATCTATCCAGGCTGAACTTGAAAAAAGAGAAATAGAGATATTATCATCCGGTTTCGAGCGCATTCCACAGGTCACCAAATCCCTCACTGCTGAGCAAATAGCAGATGTTGAAAAACTACTGGAGAAAATTGAAGAGGATGATGATGTTCAGAATGTGTACCACACCATGGATGAAGGTTCGTCCTGAATTATTTCCTTACAACATCTGAGAAGTGACTTTTCAAAAAAAGATGCTTGATTCCATCGGATAAATTCAAAAAAGATTTTAAAAAAATAGCTGCTATAAAAAACCGCCTTCTTAGGGAAAAGGCGGTTTGTTATTCGGAGTCAGATCCCGCTTTAATGTTTCTTTTTAGGGACACCACTAGATGTTTACTTTATGTTTCATTTCCAAACGGAAATCCAATCAGTTTTGTAAATACAAATGCTATGCCAAAATAAGAATCAGGAATATTCAGGAACCTTACCCACCACACCTTCATAGAAGGCACGTATATACTTGAAATCGGCCTCTTGATCATCAGTAGCATAAAAGGGCTCAGAAAATCGATTCTCCTTTTTCCCAAAATCAAGAGTGAACATGACAATAGGGACATCGGCTGCCTTGGCTATATAATAAAAGCCGGTTCGCCATTCATCGACTTTCTTTCGGGTACCTTCGGGAGCCAGGGCCATTCGAAACACTTCCTTATTATTAAAAAGCCGGGCGATGGCATCTACCTGGTTTTCATTTGATTTTCGTTCAACCGGAGTTCCTCCCATAGCTTTAAAAAACCAACCAAACGGCCATTTGAAAAGGGCTTTTTTTCCTACAAAATTTGCTTTTATTCCGGTTACAGATCGCAGAAGGACACCTATATAGAAATCGTGCCAGCTCGTATGCGGAGCAGCGATAAGGACACACTTTTTCACGGAATCAAAATCATTGAATCCAGTGACCTTCCAACCCAGGATTTTGTGATAGATAAATTTGGCCAGCCAGCGCATCCTACATTTTCTGGTAAAGTTCTTTGAGTTTCTGAGGATTGATAGATTTCTTCCAATCCTTACCAAGGGCATTCTCCCAAAGTGGCTCAAGACTTAAAGCCACATCAATCATAATATCGAAATCTTCATCGCTTAACTGTGCACAAATACCAGTTGGCAATTCAATCCCATGTTTCTTTTTCATGGCCTTAAAGGTCTTTACACCATTAGGATAGAATTCAGAAAGGTGATCAAAAACAATACAATTGCCAATACCATGCTTAACGCCCAGCAAATAGGATAAACCATAACTCATGGCGTGAGCCACACCAACCTGTGAATAGGCAATGCTCATTCCGCCGTGCCAGGAGGCCATCATCAGCTTATCCTGAGATTCTTTAAGGTTCAAATCACCATTCATAAAGACTTCAAGACAGAGGTCATAGGCCTTTTCACCATAGCTCTGGCTGAAGGCATTGAGGTATGTTCCATTCAGAGATTCAACACAATGTATAAAACAATCCATCCCGGTATAAAACCATTGATCTTTAGGGACATCTTTTGTCAGTTCCGGATCTAAAATAACCTGGTCAAAGGTTGTATAGTCACTGTTTATACCCAGCTTTCGATCAGGGCCAGTAAGCACTGTTGTTCGTGAAACTTCGGCTCCGGTTCCTGAAATTGTTGGTATACCAACGTGATATACCGATGGGTTTTTAACAAGGTCCCATCCCTGGTACTGGCTGGTATCCCCATCATTGGTCAACATAATGGCCACGGCTTTGGCAAGATCCATCATGGTTCCACCTCCAATTCCAATAATCCCTGAGGGCCTTTCCTTTGAACTAAGGATAATTTCTTCTACTAATTCATCGACCTGTGAAGTTTTAGGCTCTTCATCGGCTGAGATATAGATAATCCTGTCGTCGTAGGTTAAGGGAATTCTTGATGTCAGCCAAGCATTACCTTTAAAGACATCATCCACGAAGAATATAAATGGCGCGACGCTATTTCGTCTTTTCGAGGCGATGATCTCTTCCAACTGATTAAAACTGCCGCGTCCGAAAACCACTCTCGGCACCATTGGAAAGTTCTTATACGTCATTAATTTCTTTTCGTTTACCAGCACTAATTTAAAATATTTAAATTCAATTATTCAGATAATTTTGAAAGCGATTATTTTCAGTCCAGGATATTCAGCACCTCCCTTAAACTCGAAACCGTCATATAATGTTTCCCATCAGTCTCTATTTCAGTTACCTCCTCATGTGCCCAGGTGGTATGAAACGGAACATGAATGGCATGAGCCTTTAAATGTATCAGCGGCAAAATATCTGATTTTAGAGAATTCCCTATCATTAAGAATTCCGATGGTGTAATATCGAGATGATTTAATAGCTTCGAATAATTGGATTCCTTTTTATCACTTAGGATTTCTATGTGATGAAAGTATTCGGTTAGGCCCGATTTTTCCAATTTGCGTTCCTGGTCCAGCAGATCACCTTTTGTCGCCAGGATAAGCCTATATCGCTGTGATAAAAATTTCAGAACCTCTTCCACACCATCCAGTAATTCAACCGGTTTGTTCAGCATGGATTTTCCAATACCCAAAATTTTATTTACCGTATCCGGAGAAACCATATTATTGGATAGCTCTAAAGCCGACTCCACCATAGACAATACAAACGCCTTTACTCCGTAACCATAAAGCTCCAGGTTTTCCATTTCTTTTTTAAACAGTTCCTGGTCTATCTTGTTTGCTGTTTCAAACTGACCCAGCAAAGCTGCAAATTCAAGTTCTGCTTCCCTGAAATAAGTCTCATTAACCCAAAGGGTATCATCGGCATCAAAACCAATAACCTTAATATGAGAATAATCTATTTCCATAATCGTTTAGCTTTTTCAAGATCTTCAGGTGTATCTATTTCCACACCTTCAATCTTGGTCTCTACCATTTTGATTCGTCTTCCATGTTCAAGAAAACGCAGGCACTCGATTTTTTCACTGGCCTCCAGAGTACTCATGGGCAAGCGACTGAAATCCATCAATGCCGATTTGCGGAAGGCATAAACGCCTTTATGCTTAAAATGTTTTACCTCTACAGCGTGATCTCTTCTGAATGGGATTGGATGCCGGGAAAAAAACAGTGCAAAATTCCTGCTATCGACTACAACTTTAACCGTATTCGGCGAATTGATCTCATCCCTGTCACTTATTTTTACCATTAATGAGGCCAGATCTATCTCTTCCGTATCATCATCTTCAAATACTTTGAGAAGGCTTTCCAGGCTGGAGCGCTCGGTAAAAGGCTCATCTCCCTGGACATTTATAACAATATCAACATCCAATTCTTCAACAGCCTCTGCAATGCGATCACTTCCGGATTCATGTTCGCCCTTACTCATGATAGCCTCACCACCATTAGATTCGATTTCATTATAAATGATTTCGCTGTCCGTTATCACATATACCTTGTCAAACAATCCGGTGTTCACTGTAGCTTGATAAGTTCTGAGAATAACAGTCTTGCCTTCCAGGTCTTGCATTAATTTTCCCGGAAACCGTGTGGCGCTGTACCGCGCAGGTATCATGGCTATTACTCTCATTAAAGCGCTATTTAAGACTCAAAAATACAGCTTTCTAGACAATTCAGGCACTCCTGGATTTAAACTTTTTATATAGCCTGAATATGATGAAAAGTGTAAGCAATACAAGCATAACCCCAATAACAGGGACAAGGATGGAAACTATTGAAAGTATCAGGGAAGTACCTGTTTCAACCGTTGACACAACTGGGTTACCAATTCCCGCAGTTGTGGCTGTTGAAGCCATTCGGGTAGCCCCTGATGCACTGCTTATTGCGGCGGCCGTTCCTCCTCCGGCAATAATGGCTAATGTCCAGGTCACGGCAGGGCTCAGATCGGCAACAGTAGAAACCATGACGGCTGTACCGGCTATTGCTGCCAAAGGTATCGCGATGGAGTCAAGAAGATTATCTATAAAGGGGATATAATAACCAAGAATTTCCACAGCTGTTGCTACGCCAAGAATGATCAATGCGGTCATGCTACCGATCCATTCCCAATTATCGTTCAACTCCCAAAGCCCATTATGTGCAGCCAGGCTCAAAGCGAATAACGGGAGGAATACCCGGAAGCCGACTGAAGCTGCTAAACCAATCCCCAAACAAATACTAATCATTGTTTCTGCCGTCATATCTTTTTTGATTAAACCTTGAATTTACATATTTATTCAATAAAATAATCATCCCTAAAACCAATCAGATATAATTTATCCGTGGCACGAGTCACCGCAGTGTATAACCATCTCAAATAGTCTTTATTAATCCCCTCAGGAAGATAGGGTTGTTCAACAAAAACCGTATGCCACTGGCCACCTTGGGACTTATGACAAGTAATGGCATAGGAAAACTTCACTTGTAAGGCATTCAGGTATTTGTTGTTTTTCACCTGAAGGAACTTACGATAAGCACTGGTCTCGTCTTCATAATCCTTCATCACCTCCTGGTATAAAACATTATTGTCCTCGTAGGTCAATGCAGGTGTTTCTGCCATCAGGGTGTCCAGGATTAATACGGTTTCAAATGGTCTCATTCTCGGGTAATCCACCATTCTGATTTTGACCTCGGCAAATCGGAAGCCATAAAGTTCCTTGATTTCGAATAATTCAAGTATTTCAATTATATCTCCATTGGCAATAAATCCGGCCTCTGAGTTTGGTTTAATCCAAAAATAATTGTTTCGCACCACCATAAGATAGTCGCCCGGGGAAATCTCATTTTCATTGAATAATATCCGCGACCTGATCTGTTGGTTATATTTGTTTGCCCTTTTATTAGATCGAACAATTATAGCAGTATCTTCATAACCCAGATTGCTGTATGCAGAATTGATAGCATCCATAATATCATAGCCATCGATGAGTCTTACTATGTCATTGAAGCCATCAAGCTCGAAAAGCAGCTTATCGAATTCTGAATTTTTTATCTTTTCCCTGATCAGGGTTGCATTATGCAATATTCCCGAATCACTTTGCTGCCTGACAACTTTCGTTAGTTCTCCGGTAAGAACAGGTTTTTGATACTGCAGTCCCAGGACCGAAGCATTAAGAGCCGGACTAACATCGAGCTTAACCGGTGGAAGTTGAGCTGTATCTCCGATAAGAAGCAATTTGCACCGAAACCCCGAATAAACATAATCGATAAGATCGTCGAGCAAAGATCCACTTCCAAACAGACTCCCCTGCCCTGCTATATCTGAAATCATAGATGCCTCATCAACAATGAAGATGGTGTTTTTTTGCTTATTGATCTGAAGCACAAAACTCATTTTCCCACTTTTAGAGTATCGTGGCGTGTAAATTTTTTTATGAATAGTGAAAGCGTCCTTTCCAGAATAGTTTGAAATGACCTTGGCCGCTCTTCCGGTTGGCGCGAGCAACATGGCATTCTTTTTAATCTTCCACAGGGAATTGACAATCGTGCTTATAAGAGTAGTCTTTCCTGTTCCGGCATATCCAGTAAGCACATAAATTTCAGGATTTTGACTAAAAATAAATTCAGATAACTCACCGAGTACCATATCCTGGTGGGTAGTCAGATCATGCGGGAAATGTAACTTTAACTCAGAATAGAATTCCACAGAATTTTTAATCATTGAAGAGCAACTAAACTGACATTTTTTAATCTAAAATGGCAGATGAACAATATATAAATTGATTTTTATTATCATTCACTTTCGCTAATAAAAAAAAATTGTAGATTTGCGTTACACCACAAATAACACAAAATAAGCTAACTATGTTAAAAGTCATTATTGCTGCGGTTGTAGTTGTTTTGCTCACTATTGGGATAGTATATCTGATAGACAAGTTTGTACCCAAAAAAGTAAAACCACTCATCTTGCTTGGGCTATGGATTTTGATCGCTTTTCTCGCCTACAAGACCTTTATGTCGGTTTATGGAGAAATTCAGTTCAATAAAGTCAAGAATGAGCGTTATGCCATAGTCATTGATAATCTTATAGACATCAGAGACTCTCAGCTCGCCCATCGTACCGTAACTGGTAAATTTGCCAATAATTGGGACGGACTGGTTAGGTTCCTTGATACAGCTCAATTTACAATTACTCAAAGGAGAGACACCAGCATTCTTGATGAAGAAGCAACCCGTCGATTTGGAGGTGTTCCTACTTTTAAAGATATTGTTGTTATTGACACCCTTGATTTTGTTAAGGTTAAAGATTCATTGTTTGGAGCTGATGATCGATACAAGACCATGATGAATCTCCCTGTTGGACAGACGGATGCAAAATTTGAGTTAAAATCAGGAGTTATTGATCAGAACGGTTTGAATATTCCTGTATTCGAGGTGCGAGCACCAAAGAAATTGATCTTAAACGATCAGGACCCGTACCTGATTGCTAAGGAGAATGAGGTCGTCTCTGTTGATGGTGTTAATGGTGACGCTATCAAAGTAGGCTCTATGGACGAAGTAAATACCAATGGAAACTGGCCGAAAAATTACTCAACTAAAGAATAATATTAACGACCTAAGCGCGAATAAACTGTCCATTCAAGTTAGCTTGAATGGACTTTCTTTTTGTATCCTTGATACATACAATCAGTCGATCACATACTTCAGTAAAATCGATTTTGAGAAACGCCTGAATCCGGAAAATCTGCTTGAGTGTTTACAATCGGAATTCGATGAAAAAGCAGAATTGCAGAAATCCTTCAGTTCAGTACAGATTATTTATAATACCGATCTATCAGTCTTCGTTCCCCAGGCTTTATTTGATGAGGACCATCTGGCGAATTATCTCAAATTCAACACACGGATTTTGAAGAATGATTTCATTACCCATGATCCGGTACCAGCTAACGACAGTGTTTGTGTATATATACCATTTGTTAACGTCAATAATTATTTGGTAGAACGTTTCGGCACTGTTGAGTATAGGCATTATTCTTCCTTATTGGTCGAAGGACTGCTCAGCAGGGAAAAGAATGTGGACCAAAAAAGAATCTATGTCAATGTTCAGGCCAGCAGTCTTGAAATTGTTGTAATCGACCAAAACAGCCTCCTGCTTTACAATACTTTTGAATATCAGACCAGGGAGGATTTCATTTACTATATATTATTCACGGCCGAACAACTTGAATTAAACCCGGAAACCATTCCGGTTATACTGATGGGTCATATAGATGAAGATGATGAATACTATAAAATGGTATATAGGTATATCAGGCATGTCGATATACTTCATCCTAAAACCGCTTATGATATCGATGCGCGTTATAGTAATGAAATATTGAAGGAGTACGTGGTTTTAAACAGTTTCTGATGCGAATTATATCTGGTACTCACAAAGGAAGAAAGATTATAGCACCTAATAATCTCCCTGTACGGCCTACTACCGATATGGCCAAGGAGGCTTTGTTCAATATACTTGCCAATAATTATTACTTTGACGAGCTGAGTGTTCTGGATTTATTCTGCGGAATTGGCAGTATTTCTTTAGAATTTGCTTCCAGGGAAACACCAAGCATAACCTGTGTTGACTCACACAGGGGATGTATAAAATTTGTCAATTCAATATCTGAAAAACTCGAACTTGATATTTCTACCATTCTATCGGATGTCTATAAATTTTTAAATTCTACCAGCGGAAATTGGGACATTATCTTTGCCGATCCGCCCTATGATATATCAACTGAAAAACTTACAGAAATTGTAACATTGGTACTCGATAAGGGTTTATTAAAATCAGAAGGCCTGCTGATCATAGAACATTCTAAGCGCTTAGATCTATCCTCAATTATAGGATTCACGAAGGTTAAAACCTACGGCAGCAGTGCGTTCAGTTTTTTTAGTAAATAAAATCTGACGAGCAAAGACAGCATTTGCCGAATTCAGGCAATTTACTTATCTTAGACACACTTACTCTTAGATGACCCTCATATCTGATTGGTCTGCTTACATTATTTATGGCTTTTTGGCTCAACTCTATTGAAGGCGTTATGGTCTGAAATCTGACTATTAATTCAACTAAATATTAACCAAAAACCAAAATTATGAAGTCAATTAATTTGCGGCTATTGTCATTAATGGCCGCTGTCTTGATTGTAGGTTACTCTTACGGACAAGAAGAAAGAAGATTCCAGATGTATGAAGTGCATGAAGATCAGGTTAAACCATCTATGGTTGCACAATATGAAAAGACCGCTAAGATGTTTGCCGATAAAATGCGGGAACACGAGATTACAGATGGTGCTTTTTTAGTAACTAATACCAGTGATTTTCGTTATTTGTATGTAAACCCCATTGATAGTTTGGGGCAGAATAACGCTGGCATGGCTCAATTATGGGAGAAAATGGGGGCTGATGCCTTTGGTGAAATGATGAGTGGCTTTGATCCCTGCTATGACCGGCATGGAAGCTATGTTATCTATATGGATAAAGAATTAACGTATATGCCAGAAGGGATCACCCAAACTCCTGATGGTGAGAATTATCGGAAATTCTATTACCTGTATTATTCACCTCAAAACAGCTCTAAAATTCACGATGCCATGAAGGGAATAAAAGAGTTGTTCGAAAGTAAAAACTCGAAGACTTCTTACCGTGTATACAGAAGCGGATATGGTAATATGGATTCCTTCTATATGGTAGCCACAGCAGCCAAAGATGCCCTTGATATGGAGCAGCGTGGCGCAGCCAACGATAAATTATTAGGTGAAGATGCCCAGGCCGTATTTTCAAAGGTTATTGATCTGACCTTAAAAATGGAAGAAGTCAGCGGTTGGATCAGACCTGAGTTAGGATATACACCATCAAAACAAGATTAACACTAAAACAATAGAAAAATGAAAAAAATCCTTTTTTTGGGACTCATTGCAACATTATTTGTGTCCTGTGAACAAGCAGAACAACGTTATTTTGGAGAATCAGCTGAAACTGCAACATTAGAAGCTGGAATAGCCGCCTATGAGAGTGGTGACTGGGATCAATGGCGAAGTCATTTTGCCGATACCGCTAAAATATATGTCAATTCAACCGAAGCTATGAGTCTTGATGATCGAGTTAACCAGTTAAGTGGAATGGCCAGTGCATTGGCCGATTATGGTTTTGATAAGGACGATGATCATATTGAAATGGTCCTTGACAAGCAGGATGAGACCTGGGTATATTACTGGGCAACTCATAAGGGCACTTTCAAAGCAAACAACAAGAGTCTAGAGATTCCTGTTCACTTAGCAGTTCAATTTGCAGACGGTAAAATTGTTGCAGAACATGTGTATTATGATGCCACTGAAATGAATGCTGAAATGGCTGCATTGGCAGCTGCTGCAGAAGCAGCAGAAAGCGCTGAAGACGACTCGGGCGATTCTCCCGAATAATATGATTCATTTGCTTTAAACATTTACTAACCAACCAAATACCAACAAACCCTTTCTGAAATATCGGAAAGGGTTTGTTAATTAGAGTCGGTCTGTAAGCCGAATTCTGTCCCAGTAGTATGAACTACAGGGCCTTATCATTTATCTGAGCGTACTGTTGCCAGCACACTTAAGCTGCCTACCCGCCAGCATCGCCCACGCAAGGCTCAAATGCTGGGATACATGGCATTGCACCGCATAGAGTTTACCTGATTTCACTACAGCTTAACCTGTACATTCTTTCTGTTGCACTAGTCCGGATCTCACGACCGGTGGCTGTTAACCACTATGCTGCGTTACGGTGTTCGGACTTTCCTCTATGTATGAGAGCAAGCTCCATACACAGCGATAAGGCGACCAACTCATTTACAAAAATACAACAATGCCCATGCCGAAGTCAAAGAATACTGGCAATTATGGTATTTTTTGGAATCGTCGCTGACGAATCGTCATGGAATTTGTTAATAACTCCTCTGTTTTTGATGCAAGCATATTTCAAATTTTAGGTTGAATTTTTAACTTTGTTGTTCACACATTTTCTATGGAGCATTTTGTTGTATCAGCCAGGAAATACCGACCACAATCGTTCAAGGATGTGGTTGGCCAGGAGGCTATAACCAACACATTAACCAATGCCATAGAAAACAACCATCTCGCCCAGGCGCTGTTGTTTACAGGCCCAAGAGGTGTGGGTAAAACCACCTGTGCCCGGATTTTAGCCAAGATGATCAACCAGGATGATAATGGCCCTTCGGAAGAGGATTATGCCTTTAACATCTTTGAACTCGATGCAGCTTCGAACAATTCGGTTGATGATATCAGAAACCTGACTGACCAGGTCAGGATTCCTCCCCAGGTGGGTAAATACAAGGTTTATATCATTGACGAGGTTCATATGCTATCGCAGTCGGCATTTAATGCCTTTCTGAAAACGCTTGAAGAACCACCAAAACATTGCATTTTTATCCTGGCAACCACCGAAAAGCATAAGATCATTCCAACCATATTATCACGTTGTCAGATTTTTGATTTTAAGCGGATAACAGTTAAGGACGCTAAGGCATACCTAAAATATATCGCAGAACAGCAAGGTGTGGACGCAGAGGATGATGCACTTCATATTATAGCTCAGAAAGCAGATGGGGCCATGCGTGATGCTTTGTCTATTTTCGATCGTGTGGTAAGCTTCTCAGGAAAAAACCTGACCAGGCAGGCGGTAACCGAAAACCTGAATGTGCTGGATTATGAAACCTTTTTTGAAAGCACAGACCTGATCCTGGAAGGAAAAATTCCTGAATTGATGTTACAGTTAAATCGAATCCTGGCCAAAGGATTTGAAGGGCATCATTATATCATCGGACTGGCTTCTCATTTCCGTGATCTTATGGTATGTAAAACACCAGAGACCATCGAC